>JBDHHL010000024.1:0-18509 GCA_039589375.1 Gemmatimonadota bacterium
AACGCGGCATCAACGAGCTGCTCAGCAAGCTTCGTTTCTCTATCCAGTCTAGCGGGACAGGCCCTCGATTGCTGGCCGGGCCGCCTCGACACGCGGCTGTAGCTCGGGGTGTGCGTCCCTGGTGGACATCAACAAACGTCTCATATAAAGGCATTTAATATTTGGTAAGAATACACTTATAATGTTTGATTGTCAGATGGCGGTCAGGTCACGATCAGGCTAGTCAGGTAGCTATCAGGTTGGAATCAGGTGCCGGTCCGCAGGCCAGGGCGAGCTGGGAAAGGCAAGGGCGGCGCCAGGAGGAGGGAGCTCCGGGCTTGGGAAACGCTCGGAAGACGCCGCCCCGCCGTCAGTATCTGCGGATCACACCGATGACTACGCCGCGGACCCGAACGTCGCGCTCGTCGTAGAGTTGGGGCGCGTGGTTCTCGTTGGCCGGCTGCAAACGGATGCGTCCGTCGCCTTCCCGATAGAACCGTTTGACCGTTGCCAACTCTCCGTTGACCAAAGCGATCACCATCTCGCCGTTATCGGCGGCGGCGCGGCCGTCGACGACGACGCAGTCGCCATCGCGGATCTGGTCGTCGATCATCGAGTCGCCGCGGACTCGCAGGACATAATGGGGACCGTGGCCGGTGAGCATGTCCTCGGGAACGCAGACGGTCTCGTTCTGCTCGATAGCCTCGATGGGCGCGCCGGCGGCCACCAGGCCGTGCAGCGGGACCGCTGCGGCCGCAAGGTGGTGTCGCTCGGCCTCCAGCGGCTCCACCGAACGGCTTTCATTGTAGTTCCTACGGATGTAACCTTTTCTTTCGAGGTTCGAGAGGTGCTCGTGCACCGTCGCCAGCGAACGGTAGTTGAAGAACTTTGCTATCTCCTCGAAACTCGGCGAGTACCCGTAGTTCTGGATGAAGCTCTCGATGAAATCGAGGATCTCTCGCTGCCGCTTCGTGAGCGCCATGCAGCCTCCGGGGTTTGACATCGAAGGCGGCGACCTTCGCGGTTGGTCGCCTTGATCACGGTGGCCCCGAACAGGAGCCGAACCTACGATACCCGAAAATGCACCGAAGCGCAACCCCGGTGCGACTTGCCGGGGCGAGGAAGGCGTACAATTGGAAAGCGACTATCTAACCGAGATTCTGAAGCGAAAGCAGGCGGAGGTAGAGATCTTCGCAGACTGGGCGGCGGAACTTGCGGCTCAGGCGGCGTCCGCTCCACCTGCGCGCCCCTGGGCGATGCCGCTCAAGAAGGCGGAGCGCGTGGCGCTGATCGCGGAGATCAAGCGGCGGGCGCCGTCGGCCGGCTCGTTGCGGCCGGACCTCGATCCGCGCGGCCTGGCCCGGACTTATGAGGCGGCCGGTGCGGCGGCGATCTCGGTGCTCACGGACCAGGACTTCGACGGGAAGCTGACCGACCTGGAAGCGGCCCGGGACGCGGTGAACCTGCCGGTCCTGCGCAAGGACTTCATCCTCGACCGGGTGCAGCTCTACGAGTCGCGTGCCGCGGGCGCCGACGCGGTGCTGCTGATCGCGCGGGCGCTGTCGGACGCGCAACTTGTCGACCTGCTGGGTGTGGCGAAGGAAGTCGGACTGGGCACGCTGGTCGAAGTGCACGACGACGACGAACTGGGGCGGGCGCTGGACGCGGGAGCGCCGGTCATCGGCATCAACAACCGTGACCTGCGGACGTTTACCACCGACCTCGATATCACACGCAGGCTGGTGGACTCGGTGCCGCCGGACCGTATCCTGGTCTCAGAGAGCGGGATCGAAGCGGGGAAGCAGGTTAGCGAACTGGGTGCGCGTGGCGTCGACGCGGTACTGGTGGGTCGGGCGCTGGTCTCGCAAGAAGATCCCGGGGAGCTGGCGCGGGAGCTGGCATCGCAGCCGAAGGTGGAGCGAGCGTGAGGGTCGAGGCGAAGATCTGTGGGCTGGGCTGGCCGGAAGACGCGCGGGTCGCCGAGGAGGCGGGCGCCGACTACCTGGGCGTGGTCTTCGCGCCGAGCCCGCGGCAGCGCAGCGAGCGAGAGGCGCGTCAAATCTGGCGGGATTCGGAGGCCAGGCGGGTAGGAGTGTTCGTCGATGCCGAGGAAGGGCAGGTGGTCGAGATCGCCCGCAACCTGGACCTGGCCGTCGTCCAGCTGCACGGCTCGGAGAGTCGGGATTATTGTCAACGCCTCGCCGGGGCGGGGAACTGGGCCGTATGGAAGGCGGTGCGAATCGCCTCGGATACTCGGCTCGAGGCGGCGCTCGAGCCTTACGCGGAGTGCGTCGGTGGGATATTGCTGGAGGGCTGGAGCCCGCATGGTCATGGCGGAGTAGGGGCTGGGTTCGACTGGTCACTGGCCGAGCGCCTACGCGACGCCTGGCCGCCCGATGTTCTCTTGGTGCTGGCCGGCGGGCTCAACCCCGAGAACGTGGCCGAGGCGATCGAGCGGATCCAACCCGACGTTGTGGATGTGAGCTCCGGCGTCGAGACGGCGCCGGGGATGAAGAATCCGGACGCGGTGTGGGCCTTTGTCGAGGCCGTGCGCGGGGCCGGCGGCTAGCGGCCCGCCCGTTGAACGACACAGAGGATGACGCAGAGCAAACCATCGGAGATCCCCAGCCGGTTCGGCCCCTACGGGGGCCGCTATGTACCGGAGACGCTGATCGCGGCGCTGGACGAACTGCGCGAGGCGTTTGCCGGGGCCATGGCGGATGAATCGTTCAAGGCGGAGCTGGATTCGCTACTAAGGGACTACGCCGGCCGGCCGAGCCCGCTGACGCCGGCGGAGCGCTTGGGAGCGGATTTGGGCGGTGTGACCGTCTACCTCAAGCGCGAAGACCTCAATCACACCGGTGCCCACAAGATCAACAACACGCTGGGCCAGGCGCTTCTGGCCCGGCGGATGGGAAAGAAGCGGCTGATCGCCGAGACCGGCGCGGGCCAGCACGGAGTGGCTACGGCGACCGTGGCGGCGCTGTTCGACATGGAGTGCTGCGTCTATATGGGCGAGCGGGACATGGAGCGGCAGGCGCTGAACGTGTTCCGCATGGAGCTGATGGGCGCCGAGGTCCGGCCGGTGAGATCGGGCAGCCGCACGCTGAAGGACGCCACGAGCGAGGCGATTCGCGACTGGGTGACGAATGTGGGGGAAACACACTATATTATTGGGTCGGTAGTTGGTCCGGATCCCTACCCCTGCCTGGTTCGAGAATTCCAAAGCGTCATAGGTCGAGAGGCGCGCCAGCAGATTTTGTCTCTTACCAATCGGCTTCCAGACGGCGTCATTGCCTGCGTCGGCGGCGGCTCCAATGCCATCGGCATGTTCTACGGCTTCCTCTCTGAGCGTGAGGTCGAGCTGGTAGGCGTCGAGGCGGCCGGGACCGGACTCGAGAGCGGGCGGCACTCGGCGTCGCTGGCCCGCGGTCGGCCGGGCGTCCTCCACGGATCGCTGAGCTACCTGCTCCAAGACGATGACGGACAGGTCCAAGAGGCGCACTCGGTCTCGGCCGGACTCGACTATCCCGGTGTGGGCCCAGAACATTCCTTCCTCAAAGACGAGGGCCTGGCGAGGTATGAGTGCGTGACCGATGGGGAGGCGCTGGAGGCCTTTCGCGACCTGGCCCGCCTGGAGGGCATCGTTCCGGCTCTGGAACCGGCGCATGCGCTGGCCTTGCTGAGGAGAGAGGCGAACGGCTGGCGCGGCAAGACGGTTGTGGTATGCTTGAGCGGTAGGGGAGACAAGGATGTGGCGGAGGTCGCGCGGCTGGAATCCGGGGGCGCGCATCTTGGGGGGGTAAGCGGCGATGGATGAGAAGTACGGTAGCGGTCTGCCGAATCTGAACGAAGATCCACCCGACCCTGGTTCGGGAGAGGAGCTTGAAGGAGCCGAACCGTCCGTCCCGGACCCGGACTCTTTGAGCTTCGAGATCGATCTGCCGGCCTCGACGGCGGACCCGCTGGTCCCGGAGGGTCCGGCGGTAGTGGAGGGAGACGATCTGATCGATGCGGAAATCGATCTCTCCTTCATCGGCCCGGAAGTCGCTGAACAGGAGACCGAGGTCCACAAGGAGGTCCGAGACTTCTTCACGGCGTTCATGAAGACGATCAGGGCCGCTCACCTCTACGTGCAGGGCAACCCTCTGCTGCACCGGTTCTTCGACGATCTGGGCAAGCGCCTGCAGAGTGCGTTCGTGGCAGTCGAGGTCCTGACCTTCTCGATCAACGAGGCGGAGATCGTCTGGGAAGACCACCCGGTGTACCAGGGTCGGCCCGGCGGCCAGGACAACCTCGCCTTCCAGCTCTACAAAGACGGTATTCGGAGGATCGAGTTTCATCCCGGCGTCGAACAGCACGAGATGCGTCGATTCATCGATGTCCTGCGTATATCGAGAACGGTACAGAGTGATGAGGAAGACCTGCTGACGCTGATGTGGAACGCGGATTTCGAGTTCATCCGCTACGAGTACGTCGATGTGCTGGGCGAAGAGCCGCCGCTGCCGGCCGGCGGCATCGAGGCGACGGAGATGGATGCGGATCTACCCATGCTGCCGGAGCTCGAGCTCCCCGCCGAGCTGCAAAGCCCGGTGATGCGCGAGGACTTCGAGCCATCGCTCTACTTCCTGGGAGAAGAGGAAGTCGCGCAGTTGCAGCGGGAGTTGATGCGCGAGTGGGAGCGGCCGGTCAAGCGCGAGGTCATGCTTGCCGTTCTCGATCAGTACGAGATGGGCGACTTGGAGCGGCGCAGCGAGATCGGCGGGATACTGCGGCAGATGCTACCGCACGTATTGGCGGAGGGCGAGTTCGGCGATGCGGCGTTCATCGTGTCGGAGCTGCGGGGCGTTGCGGAGAAGCGAGGCGACGAAGACGTAGTCGAAAATGTAGACAGCATCGTGGCCGAGTTGAGCCAGCCGATCGTGGTGGATCAGTTGGTGCGGGTGATGGAGGACGGATCCCTCGATCCCAAGTGCGACGAGCTGGCGACGCTGCTCAACGCGCTCAAACCGCAGGCCATCGAGGTGCTGATCCAGGCGCTGCCCTCGATAACCAGGGTGGAGGCGCGCGAACAGCTCACCACCACTCTCGACCGACTCGCCGCGATGAACCCTGCACTTATGGCCGGGTTCATTCGATCAGAGGACCCGAGGGTGGCTTCGGAGACGGCGCGGATCGCCGCGCGCCTCAAGATGGTCGAGACTTCGGACGCCATCGCGAGCCTACTCAGCCGCCAAAGTCCGGAAGTTCGGCTTGCGGCGGTGGAGGCTCTCGTCGGCCTCCGCTCGTCAAAGGCCGGTGGTCCGTTGATCAACGCTCTGGACGATCAGAGCCGGGACGTTCGCATCGCGGCGGCTAGGGGCCTGACCGACCTGAAGTACAGCCCCAGCGCCAAGAAGCTCGAGTCTCACGTTACCGGCAAGGACCTGCTGCGCCGCGATCTGACGGAGCAACTGGCATTTTTCGAGGCCTACGCGATGACGGCCGGAGAGGAAGGCACGCGGCTGTTGAACCGTATGCTCAACGGCAGGCGCTTCTTCTGGGTCAAGTATCCGAGCCGCATGCGCGCCTGCGCGGCCCGGGCTCTGGGCCTCGTCGGCGGTGAAGAAGCGAGGAAGGCGCTGGACATCGCGGTGCGTGGCCGCGATCACATGGTCTTGAGCGCGGTCCATGCCGCGCGTCGCGGCGGTCTGGATGAGGGGGAGGGATGATGTCAGTCCGCGAAGATTCTCTGATAAAGGACAGTAGCAGCCTGCTGAGCAGCGAGGGTCGAAAGCTGTTGACGACGCTCTATGCGACCATGCGGTCGTTGCGGCTCTACCCGCTCGAGAACCAGGTCGTGCAGAGGGCGCTGGCGGAGGTCGACGCCAACATGCGCGGCGTGCTGAACCGTGAGGGACACGCCCAATTTCGCATGGCTGGCGACTTCATCTTCTTCAACGACGTTCGCGTCCGTCTCGATCTGGGAAACTACGCCAGTTTCGTGTTCATCAGGAAGGTGCTGGAGGACCACGGCATCGGCGACATCGAAGCGAACCGTCAGGTCGATATCCGCGAGTGGACCACATTCCTCTCGTTGCTGGCGTCGGAGCCGGTAGAGAGCGAGAACCCTCTCGATGCATTCCGCGGTCGCATGGACCATGCCGGGGTCGAGAACATAAGGATCGGGCCACCTGCGGCACTGGTCGAGGCGATGAGCCTCAGCGACGAGGCCAAGGAAGCAGCGCGGCGTACGTACGCGCGCTCCGTTAGCGTCGTGAAGGAAGTGATGACGAGCGTACGCCTGGGCAAGGCGTGGAGCGGGCGGCGCGTCAAGCGCGTTGTGCTGGGTATCGTCGATCAGGTGCTGCACGAAGAAGCAGCGATTCTGGGCATGACCACCTTGCGCGACTACGACGAGTACACATTCACGCACTCTGTGAACGTGTGCATTCTGTCGGTGGCGCTGGGGCAGAAACTCGGTTTCACGAAGATCCAGCTGTTCGAGCTCGGCCTGGGCGCTCTGTTCCACGACGTCGGAAAGTCGCGCGTGCCGCTGAGCATACTGAACAAAGAAGGCCGGCTGGACAAAGACGAGTGGAGAGTGATGAGCCAGCATCCCGACTTCGGGCTCATCCTGCTCTTCGACCTGCACGGCTTCGAGGAGCCCCCGTACCGCGCGATGCTGACAGCCTACGAGCACCACATGCGTACCGACTTCTCTGGGTACCCCAGAGCGATGCGCAAGCGCTGGTTCGGCTTCTTCTCGAGGATCGTGGCGGTGGCGGATGCGTTCGACGCCGCTACCAGCAAACGCAGCTACCAGTACATTCCATTCCCTCCGGACGAAGTGCTGCGCGAGATGCGGGACAACCCGTCCCGCGGGTTCGACCCCACCATAGTGAAGGCGTTCGTGAACATGATGGGGATCTACCCGATTGGCACGCTGTGTATTCTGGATACCGGCGAGCTAGCGGTCGTCGTGGCGCCGAGCCCCGACCCGGAGGAGCTCCACCGGCCGCTGGTCAGGGTCATCTCGGACGCGAGCGGTCGCCGGCTGCCGCAGCCGCCGCTCGTGGACCTGTCGGAGGCGCACATCGCGACCGGGCGTCCGGCGCGGACCATTGTGAAGACTACCGATCCGGAAAAGTACAACGTCAAAGTCTCCGACTACGTTGTCTGAGCCAGCGGGCGGCGTAGGACGGTTGGGCGCGGTCTTCCGCCGGCTCGACCAAGACCATAAGCGCGCGTTCATTCCGTACATCACGGCCGGAGACCCGGCCCCCGAGATGACCGTCGACGTCATGGAGATGCTCGTCGACGCCGGCGCTGACGTGCTCGAGCTGGGTATCCCCTTCAGCGATCCGCTGGCCGATGGCCCGACGATCCAGGCGGCCGCTTGGCGTGCCTTGGGCCACGGCGTCGACGTCGAGCGGGTTCTGGCCTGGACTCGCGAGTTCGCGTCCAGGCGCGATGCGCCGGTCGTGCTGTTCAGCTACCTGAACCCGATTCTCCGCTACGGTCCGGAGCGCTTCGTCCGGGACGCGCGGGAAGCGGGCGCCGCGGGGCTGCTGCTGACGGACCTGCCGGTTGGCGAAGACGCGGAACTGGAGGCTGCTCTGAGCTCTGGCGGCCTGGAGTTGGTGCGGCTGGTCGCACCGACGACGCCGGCGGATCGCCTAGCGGGGATCCTGCAAGCCGCTCAGGGGTTCGTCTACTATATCTCGCGAACAGGTGTGACGGGCGAGCGTGACCAGTTGCGGTTGAGCCTGGCGGAGGAAGTTGGGGCATTGCGCCGGCGGACGGACCTTCCTATAGCGGTGGGGTTTGGAATCTCCAGCCCGGAGCAGGCGCAGGCCGTAGCCTCGGTGGCGGACGGCGTTGTGGTCGGCAGCGCTCTGGTGCGGACTCTGGCGGAAGAGGGGATCGATGCTACACGCCGTTTGGCTGGCGCGCTGAGAGCTGCGATCGATGAGGGGGCTGCCTGACTTGAGAAAGACAAATACGGCATGGGTCGCTGCTGCCGCGGTGGTGGTTCTGGTGGCGAGCCATGCCGCGCTCTCATGGGTCGCTAGCCCGGCCAGCGGCCAGCAGCGGTCTGTCCTGGCGGCGGATCTCGACGAGGCGCTCGTCCGGGCTGCGCCGGGCGAGCGCGTTCAGGTCCTGATCGAGATGAGCCGCGAGAATCCGCTTCCGCCTCTTTCGCTCGACAGGGAGATCCGGGCGGCCGAGCACGCCTCCAATCTCGCCGGGCTCTACGCGAGCTCGCTCGATCGCCTACAGCGTGAGCTGCCGACGTCGCTGGCGCTCGATCTTCAGGCGCGTCGAGTGCTGTGGGTCGGTGGCGCCGTGGCGGCGGAGCTGACGCCCGAACAGGTGCGGTCGCTGGACGGCCAGCCCGGGGTGCGGCGCGTCCACTACGACGGTCTCGTTCAGGTCGACCTGGCCGCCGGGCCCGCGGCGCCGACGCTGCTGGTCTGGGCGCCGGGGTTGCCGCCGGCCCAGGACGCTTGGGGCGAGGTTCCGTGGGGGCTCGAGGTCATCGGGGCGCCGACCCTGTGGCAGGCCGGGGCCACAGGAGAGGGCGTGGTCGTTGCGACGCTCGACAGCGGCGTCGATGGCGATCACCCGCTGTTGCGGCGGAAGTGGCGGGGCCTGTCGACGTCGCCGGCGTTGGGCTGGTTCGATCCGTGGGGGCTGACGGAGTTCCCCAATGACGACGACGGGCTGGCCGGAGTCGGGCACGGTACGACGGTGATGACCGTCGTGCTGGGGAGCCTCGAGGTTGGAGACACGTTGATCGAATCGGGTCAGCCGCGTGTCGTCGAGGACGAGTTCGATGTCGTCACGGGCGTGGCGCCTGGCGCCGAGTGGGTCGCCGTCAACGGTTTCGAGGGATTTGGCGGTGCGAACTACACGCGCCTCTCGGTTCTGATGCAGGGGATGCAGTGGGTGCTCGACCCGGACGGCGATCCCGCCACTGTGACCGATGTGCCTGACATACTGAGCAACTCCTGGGGTTTCCGGTCGGACGGATGCGATGGCGTTTTCGACCGAGCGATCGACGCGCTAGAACTGGCCGGGGTGCCCGTGGTCTTCGCGTCCGGCAACCGGTCCGCCGGCCTCGACACCGTGGCGGCGCCGGCAGACAGGGCGGACTTGCTGCTCAACGCCTTTGCGGTAGGCGCCGTCGAACTCCGCGATGGCGAGATCAGGGTATCGCCGAACAGCTTGGGTGGGCCGCCGCCGTGCGCTCCGGGTTCCGTGAAGCCGGAGGTGGTGGCTCCCGGCGTGACGCCGATCGTGCGCGGTCTCGGCCCGCGTACCGCAGAATTGAGAGGGACGTCGGGGACGTTCACGTCCTGGGCGGCTCCGCACGTGTCAGGCGCTCTGGCCGTGCTCAAGGGGCTCAACCCAAGGGCCGGCGCCAACGAGCTGAAGGACGCGCTCTTTTCCACCGCCGAGGATCTTCCTCCGACGGGACTGGACAATCGAAGCGGTGCGGGCCTGATCGATCTCGTGGCGGCAGCGGGCGCTGTCGGTGGTCTGGGCGGCGTTCAGCTGGTTGTCGATCACGTCGAGTGGGACTCCGCCGGCCTCGGGCTGAGGCTCGGACTGTTCAATCGAGGCGACCGTTCTTTTCCTGGCGGCAGCGCCCGGCTGCTCCGTGCGCCAGCGCGTGACACGTTGGCGAGCGCCAACGTGGCGCCGATCCCTTCAGGACAGAGGGGAGGGGTGGTCTTCGAGAAGCTGCCGGCCACGAGTCGCGACGCTGAGCGGTTCACGCTCCTGCTGGAGAGCGACGGAACATGGCTGGGCTTGCCAGTGGCTTTGCGCGTGGCAGACGAATCGATGGTTACGCTCGCGGACGGCGAGGTTCGCTTCTCGCTCGATGCGTACGGCCGTCTCGGTCGGGTGACGCGCGGCGCCGGCTTCGTCTTCCAGGGGAGCGATTGGCTGACCGGCGGAGCGCTCCTGTTCGCCACGGCAGGCGGGGTGTCGGATGCAGCTTACGTGGACGTGCTCAAGCAGCCGGCGCTCAAGTCAAACCCCGTCGGCTCGGACACCGACTGGCACCGGACCTCACTGAGCGACGCAGGTGCGAGCGCCGAGGTCGCGTTCGCCGACGACAAGGCGCTGTATCCGCTCGGTGTCTCCGTCCGGCAGGACGTGGAACTGGTGTCCCTCGGCGATACCGCCGCCTTCGTGTCGCTGGCGGTGAGCGTCCAGTACGGCGCCGGCGTGGGCACGCCATTGGTGGGACTGCTGCTCGATTGGGACTTTGCCGGTGGTGACTTCGTGGGCTGGGACGATCTGCTCGGCGCCTCCGTGATGGTCCCGGCGGACTCGTCTGGCCCGTGGATGGCGGTCAGTACGACGCCGGTCGCTCCCACCACCCATGCCCCGGTTCCGCTGGGAGAACCCGATGGTCTCCGTTACCAGGATGGGTCGGGCGTACTTGCGCGTACGGAAGGATTCACCGACGAGGATAAGGCGCGCTTCATGGCGCTGGGCGGCGAGCCTACGTCCGATGGCAGCGCCTCGGACTGGGCGCAGCTGGTTAGCGTAGGCCCGATCGGCAACGGCGCCGAGGTGATCTTCGTGGTCGCGGCGGGGCGCGACCGCGAGGAACTGCAATTGGCGCTGGATAGCGCGCGCGCGTTCGCCCTCGAGAAGCATGCGCCGGGGCCAGTAGCTAGCGGCAGAGGCGCGCTCCAGCTGTTGCCACCGTACCCGAATCCGTTCAACCCGGCGGAAGGCGAAGCGGTGTCCTTGCCCTTCCTCGTTGATCGGACCCTCGAGCCCGCCGAGGCGGTTCTCGAGATCTATACCATCGCAGGCCGTCATGTATATACCGAGCAGCGGACACTGGTGCCCGAACGGCCGGTCGAACCGTTCAGCTGGACCGGGCTGCTCGGGAACGGCGATGCCGCCGCCACGGGTGTCTACGGCTATGTGATTCGCATCGGTGGCAGAAGAGAGACCGGGAAATTCGTGCTGCTGAAGTAACGCTCGGGCCACCCGTTTGACACGCATCTCAACGCGACCTAGCTTCTCTCCCCTAATTGACGACGAGCCTGAGCGTCTATCGCGAGCCCGCCAACGATGGCCGATAAAGAGTCTTCCAAGCCAGTCAAGTCTCCGCGACCGATGACAACGGTCGAGTTGATCGCGATGAAGCAGCGCGGTGAGCGCATCGCCGTGCTCACGGCCTACGACTTCCTCATGGCCGGACTGGTGGACGAGTCCGGAGTCGACTGCGTCTTGGTCGGTGACTCGCTCGGCCAGGTCGTGGCCGGCGAAGATTCGACTCTTCCGGTGACGCTCGACCAGATGATCTACCACGCGAAGGCCGTTCGCAGAGGACTCGCGCGCGCGCTACTGGTCGTCGACATGCCGTACCTGACGTACCAGGTCTCCGAGGAGGATGCCCTGCGGAACTGCGGCCGCGTGCTGCAGGAAACGGGCGCGCAGGCGGTGAAGGTAGAAGGCGGATACGAGCGGATGGCGCAAACGATCCGGCGAATGGTAGACGCCGGCATCCCGGTGATGGGTCACTTGGGTCTGACGCCGCAGTCCGTGCACGGCCTCGGCGGGTACCGTCTGGTGGGGCGGGCGGACGCGGAGCGCGACCGATTGCTCGCCGACGCCGAGCGTCTGGCTCAAGCGGGCTGTTTCAGCATCGTGCTCGAGATGCTTCCGCAGATGCTAGCCGGTGAGATCACGCGCAGCATCCCGATACCTACGATCGGTATCGGCGCGGGCCCGGAATGCGACGGTCAGGTCCTCGTGCTTCCAGATATGCTGGGGTTGAATGAAGGATTCAGCCCAGGCTTCTTGAAACGCTACGCCAACCTGGCAGTCGATGTTAGAGCGGCCGTGGCGGACTACGTCAAAGAAGTCAAAGACGGCGCGTATCCGGGGCCCGAGCACTCCTACGATTAGGCGCAACGCAATTCCGTAACAGCTGAAGATGAAGCTTGTAAGAACGATCGCTGATGTGCGTGACGAGGTGGCACGGGCGCGTGGGAATGGACGCACCGTTGGCTTCGTTCCCACAATGGGCTATCTGCACGAAGGACACCTCAGCCTTCTGGATCGGTGCCACGAGCTAGCGGACTATGTCGTGATGTCGATCTACGTCAACCCGCTGCAGTTCGGGCCCAGCGAGGACTTCGACCGGTATCCTCGAGACCTGGAACGCGATCTGGCGGCTGCGGAAGAGCGCCACGTCGACCTCGTCTTCGCCCCGGACGATCGCGAGCTGTACCCGGCCGAGCTTGCCGTGTCCGTTTCGCCGCGCAGGCTGGCCGACAGGCTGTGCGGCCTGAGTAGGCCGAAGCACTTCGAGGGCGTTCTGACGGTCGTCTGCAAGCTGTTCGGCATCGTGCAGCCGGACGTGAGCGTGTTTGGCCAGAAGGACTTCCAGCAGGCCGTCCTGATCAAGAAGATGGCTGCGGATCTCGACCTGCCGGTGCGCGTCGAGGTCGCGCCTACGGTGAGAGAGATCGACGGCATCGCCATGAGCTCGCGTAACAGGTACCTGTCGGCGGACGAGCGTGCTAGAGCATCGAGCATCTCCAGGGCGCTTGCCGAGGCGGTGACATCGTACCGTGACGGCGAGCGCGACGCATCTATCCTCAGGTCTAGAGTCGAAGAGCGAATAGAGGCGGCCGGAGGCATCGACGTCGAGTACGTGGAGATCGTGTCCGCCGACGAACTCGAGCCGGTCGAGCATGCCGGAGGTGATACCGTCATCGCCGTCGCGGCTCGGGTCGGCGCTACGCGTCTGATCGACAACGTCAGCCTGGCGCGGCCGGACCCCGATCTCGAGAAGCTCCTTCAAAACAGGGCCGGCGGATTGTAGCTTAGGGGCTGTCTGAGTAGGCCGGTACTAGACGTCCGGTGCCAGTATTCGTAGACGAGAGGAACCGAGTCCTGAAGCGTAGCCTCCGGGTTACGGCGCCCTGAAGCCTGCCTTTCCCCCCTTCTGCGCCGCGGAGATTCGCCGAACGCGCTCATAGCATGGCGTGCGAACGCGATTTCTATGACGGTTAGTGACCTACACCCCATAGTCGTCTCCGCTGCAGACGGCCGACTGCCCGAGTGGGCACGAGTGAGCGACCACCGCAGACTGCACCTGGCTTCGGTGGCCGAGCTGCTGACCCGCTGGGCAGGTGAGTTGGGGTTGGATGAGACCGACCGCCTCCGCTGGTCGGCGGCAGGCTGGTTGCACGACGCGTTGCGCAACGCTCCTCCACGCGACCTGGCTACCTATGCCGCGGATTACCCCAAGAGAATTAGGCACGGGCCGGCGGTCGCCGAACGTCTGCGCAGGGAAGGGGTGGATGACCAGGAGATCCTCGAGGCTGTCGCATATCACAGTATCGGGCGTGGCGGACTGAGTCGGCTTGGCCGCTTCCTCTTTCTCGCCGACTACCTGGAGCCGGGAAGACCGTACGCGCCACTGGAGAACGCCGTTCTGCGTGCGCGGCTGCCCAGGGACTACGTGGCGGTGCTGAAGGTTGTTTGCGCACGACGGATCGAGGAGCGACTGGATCGCGGCAAGACGCTTCGCCCGGAGGCGGTGGACTTCTGGAACGAGTTGGCGGCCGTCCGATGAGGAACTGGCTGCAGGCTGTCGCTCTCGCCCTGGTTTTTACCGCGGTCGGCGCCTTCTCCGCCTCGCTCTGGCTCGAGGTCCGGCGCGAGACGCCGGCTGCCCCCGAGTCAACGCCCGGCATCATGAACGGCCGACGTATTCGGGTGGAGGTCCTCAATGGTGCCGGCGTCGATCGTATGGCCAGTCGAGCGACCGAACGCCTGCGTGACTTGGGCTTTGACGTCGTGTACTACGGGAATGCCGACGAGTTCGGCCGAGACACCTCGGTGGCCATCGGCAGGATCGACAGCGTGGAGCCGGCTCGCCGTGTAGCGGACGCCCTGGACCTGCACCAGGTGCTGCAGCGGCCGGACCGAAACCTCTACCTGGACGTCACTGTGATCCTTGGCACAGACTGGGTGGAAGACGGCGACTTGATGCCGGAAGAGGAGGCCGATCAGGTCGATACGTGGGGGGCTCGAATCGGGCGGGCGCTACGCAGGCTGTGGCCGGGCTAGCTCTGTTGAAACGGTTTTGTCGGCCAGGTATCTTTGGTATTCGAGGCGGATTCTTGGATATCAGGAAGGACGATGGCGGGAACGCACAGAGAGAACGGAACGAGGATTCCGTCCGGAGCGGTCATTCTGCCCCGGGCCTGCGACCTGCTCGCTACCGAGCGGATGAGGGTCCCGTTGCGGGGTGTGAGCAAGGAGGAGGTGCTCTCGGAACTGGTTGAGGTTCTCGCCGGATCGCTCGGAATGGATGCCCAGCGCGAGGAGATGCTGCAGGCCGTATTCGAACGCGAAGAAGTGCTGAGCACCGGAATCGGAGACGGAGTGGCTTTGCCGCACGCCAAGTACAATGGATTAGACGACCTGGTCATGGCGGCTGGATGCGTTCGCGAGCCGGTGGAGTACGGTGCGCTCGACGGCGAGCCGGTGCGGCTTGTGTTCCTGCTGCTGGGTCCCGATAGCAAGGCGGGCGCTCACGTCCGCGCGCTGAGCCGTTTGAGTCGTCTTATGCGAAGCGTGCCGCTGCGCGAGCGGCTGGCCGCGGCGGCGAACGCTGAAGAGTTCCTAGATCTATTGGGAGAAGCTGAAGGCACGGGCTGACGGCCCAGCCGACATTGGATCACATGAGAATTTCGCAGACCTCGCCGAGATCGATCTCTTTCCTTCCTCGCTGCAGACTCCGTGGCAGAGACATCGAAGCTGACTGCTGAAGAACGGCTGACCGAATGACGGATTCCCTTTACCGAACATCCTATCGTACGCACATGGCGGGTGAGCTCCGTGCCGAGCACATCGGTGCGCGGGTCCGCTTGGCGGGCTGGGTTCACCGCCGGCGGGATTTGGGCGAACTGATCTTCATCGTTCTGCGGGATCGTATGGGGACGGTGCAAGTATCGTGCGGTCCCGGCGCAATGGGGGAGGAGAAGCTCGAGCGCGTCCGCCGCCTGGGCTCCGAAGTCGTGGTAGTGGTAGAGGGCGTCGTAGCCGCGCGGCCGCCCGACGCCGTGAATCCGGACATGGCGACCGGCGAGGTCGAAGTGACGGCGACGGAGGTTTCGATGCTGGCGCCGTCGGAGACGCCCCCGATCCCTGTCGCCTACGGAGCCGACGAAGAGCTTGCCTCGGAGGAACTACGCTTGCGCTACCGCTTCCTCGACCTCCGGAGATCGGAGCTGCAGCGCAATCTCCAACTACGGCATCGAATCTGCCAGGCGATCCGCTCGTCTCTGGACGTGCAGGGATTCACCGAGGTAGAGACGCCCATCCTTACACGCCCGACGCCGGAGGGGGCGCGGGATTACCTGACGCCCAGTAGGGTGAGCAAGGGCGAGTTCTACGCGCTGCCGCAGTCGCCGCAGCTCTACAAACAGATCCTCATGGTGTCGGGCTTCGACCGCTACTTCCAGATCGCGCGCTGCCTGCGCGACGAGGACCTGCGCGCCGACCGCCAGCCGGAATTCACTCAGCTCGATCTAGAGATGTCGTTTGTCAGCGAAGACGACATCTTCGCGGTTGGGGAGGCTGTGATGGCCGATGTGTGGGAAGCGTGCGCCGGCCGCATCATCGAGCGGCCGTTCCTGCGCATGTCCCACGGCGACGCGATGGAGCGGTTCGGGACCGACAAGCCGGACCTGAGGATTCCCTGGGAGTTGGTCGACATCAGCGACCTGCTGGGCGCGAGCGATTTCCGGATCTTCCGTTCCACGATCGAGAGCGGTGGTAGGGTGCGAGGCATCCGGGTACCGGGCGGCGCTCGCCTCAGCCGCAAGGTTCTCGACGCGCTCGACGGCGTGGCGCGGGAGGCGGGAGCGCCGGGCGCGCTGTGGACGAAGCTGACGGAGTCTGAGGCGCAAGGCGGGTTCGGCAAGCAGCTATCGAGCAGCGAACTCGAAGGCCTGAGAGAATGTCTTGGCGCGGGGAACGGCGATCTGATCGTGGTCGTCGCGGGGCCGGACAGAACGGCGAGTGCGGCTCTAGATGCCCTTCGCCGTCACCTCGGCTCTGTCATGGGTGCGGTCGAGGAGGGCGATCGCTTCCTGTGGGTCACCGAGTTTCCGCTGTTCGACAGCGACCCCGAGAGCGGTGAAGCCGTACCGAGCCACCACCCGTTCACGTCGGTGGCGCCGGAGGACTTGGAGTTGCTCGAGACGGATCCGCTGGCGGTCCGCTCCCGCGCCTACGACCTGGTGTACAACGGCTCGGAGTTTGGCAGCGGCAGCATCCGGATCAACGAACCGGAGCTGCAGCGCACCGTCCTGGGCGTGTTGGGCATCTCGCGCGAGGAAGCCGAGAGGAAGTTCGGGTTCCTGCTGGAAGCGTTTCGGTACGGGGCACCGCCGCACGGCGGCTTCGCTTTGGGCCTCGACCGGATCGTCATGCACCTGGCGGGGGGTAGTTCACTGCGCGATGTGATCGCGTTCCCGAAAACGACAGCGGCACGCGCGCTGATGGAAGGCGCGCCGGCGCCGGTGCCGGCGGACGAGCTGGAGGGGTTGGGACTGAGGCCGT
Organism: Gemmatimonadota bacterium; assembly: GCA_039589375.1. GTDB lineage: Bacteria > Gemmatimonadota > Gemmatimonadetes > Palauibacterales > KS3-K002 > JASFMO01. The sequence goes on from JBDHHL010000024.1 coordinate 16,582, forward strand.
TGGAGCGTGGCGATGACTGAGCGAACGACGAACGCGTCGCAAGCCATCCAGCACCGCCTGGACGTCGAAGGCGCCGACCAACTTATCCTGGCCGGCGTGAACGACGCGAACCTTCAGGGACTCGCCGGCGTCTGCGGTTGCCGCGTCGTGATCAGGGAGGATCATCTCGTTCTCTCCGGCTCGCTGAGCGAAGTGGAACAGTGCATACCGGTAGCGCGGCACATGATCGATTTGGCACGCCTCGGTACGCCGTTTTCGGTCACCGACATTCGTCGTTTCGCAGATGTCGTTGCCGAGCAGGAAGGGCTCGAGCCGATCGCGATGCAGGAGAGCAAGATCGTGCTGCCGGCGTCGAGGAAGGTCATCACTCCCCGTACGGGTGGCCAGAAGCAGTACGTGGATGAGATCGGGCGGAGCGAGATCGTCGTCGGTATCGGGCCGGCTGGCACGGGCAAGACCTACCTGGCCGTGGCGATGGCCGTGGACGCGCTTCACAAGAAACGGCTACGGCGAGTCGTCTTGGTGCGCCCGGTGGTGGAGGCCGGCGAGCAACTCGGCTTCCTACCGGGCAGCGTCGAGGAGAAGGTCGACCCGTATCTCAGGCCCCTGTATGATGCACTCGGCGACATGATGCCGTCTGAACAGATGCGCAGGGCGCTGGAGAATCGGACGCTGGAGATCGCGCCGCTCGCGTACATGCGGGGAAGGACGTTATCGGACGCTTTCGTCATCCTCGACGAGGCCCAGAACACGACTACGGCGCAAATGAAGATGTTCTTGACACGGCTCGGCCTGAACTCGAAGGCCGTGATCACCGGTGACAAGACCCAGATCGACCTGCCGCGCCGTGAAGATTCGGGATTGCTGGAAGTCGAGCGTATCCTGCAGGGTATCGATGGGATCTCTTTCGTTTACCTTACGGAAGTCGATGTCGTCCGGCATCGCCTCGTCAAGGATATCATCCGGGCGTACGCGAAGATACAGTCGAACGACCATCCCGAGACAGACCGATGAATTCAGGGCAGGGAAAGAAAAAGAAGCCTGTCAGGCGGCTTCGTCACTTGGTCAGCGAGTTGCCAGGGCGCAGGGTGCGCTTCTTCGGAGACATCTATCGCCTCGGTCTTCTGGCCTCTGCCGTGATCCTCATCGATCTGGCGTTCCCGGTCAGGGCGCCGCCCGAGCTGCCGAACTGGGACGAGGGACAGGTCGCTGACGAAGACGTGATCGCACCCATAGACTTCGATGTCAGAGTTCCGGACGACGAGCTGCGCGAAGCGAGAGCAGCGGCGGCCAGCTCCGTTTCGCCCATTCTCGATCACCGTCCTGAGAAAGCCGACTCAGCGATCGCCGCTGCGACCGAGTTCTTTGCAGCTCTCTCCGCCGCGACGGAGGCAGCGGAGAACGATGAGGAACAGCATGAGGGTGTTCGCTCCGTGCTGGAGCAGTATCGGGTTCCCGAGAGCCGCGTCTCTCTTCTCGTCCAACCGGAGCTGCGCCAGAGACTGGAGGCAGCGATAGGGCGAGCTTTCGATACGCTTCTGCGGCCGGGCGTCGTTCGAGGAGCGGATCTCCCTAGCTCGAGCACCGCGGCGGTCGTCTTGCGGGCGGAGGGCCGCGATCAACTCGTCCAGCGGGACTCTCTCCAGACCCTGCAAGCCTTCTTCGTTCGGGCGGGCAGAAGAGCGCCGGCACAGTTCGATCTCGACGAGCACCGGCTGTACAGCTATCTGATCATCCGTTTCTCAGTTCCGACGATCGTGCGGAACCGAGAGGCCACGCGCGCGCTGCGCGATGAGGCGCGAGGGGCTGTTGATGACATACGCTACAGCGTCTTGGCGGGCGAGCGGATCGTTGCCGCGCACGTGCGAGTCGGGCCGCAAGAGGTCGAGAAGCTGAACGCGCTGCGCAACGCGCTCGCCGAAACCGGC
>JBDHHL010000025.1:0-18118 GCA_039589375.1 Gemmatimonadota bacterium
TCGGCGATCTTCGGCAGCAGTCGGTAATAGCCACCCGGGAGGTGGTCGCGGATCGCCCGGAGCTGCTCGTCCACGACGAAGAAGTTGTCGAGCAGCCACTCCGAGGCCGGCGTGATCTCCCTCTTCTCCCGGACCGCCTCGACGATGTTCCGGTAAGCCCCCAGCAGCGCGCGTCGGTTCTCGTGGACCCTGGGGAGCAGATTCTTTCCTTTGGCGGGCTTCTCGGTAGTGCGCTGGGCCGCGGCCAGGCTCTCGGCGTGTTGCTCGAGGCGCTCGCTGCCGAAGAGTTCGGCGCGGATCGGTTCATCCACCCGAGCGGGTGCGATGACGGCGTCGATGGCGCTCACTTCGAGTTACCCCCAGCGTCGTCGAGCCACCGGTACTGGAGGTAGTTCCGGGTGAATTCGGCTGTGGTCACCCGCCTCCGCCTCGACGCGCTTCGGAGCGGATGCGAGCCTCGTTTACGCTGAGCTCTCGTCCTTTCAACTCCGTTCGGTTCAGGTCGTTGATCGCTGACTGGGCTTCGGTCTTGGCGGGCATCTTCACAAACGCGAATCCTCTTGGTTCGCCACTGAACTTGTCCGTTGGCACCGACGAGAGGCGAGAAACGACGCCGAAGCACGGAAAGGTGGGAGTGGCAGTCGAAACGTCTCTTCCGGTCAGTCGTCGGCTTGAAGATATCAAGCCAGCCCTTCGGAATTCGGTGCAAACTACGCTATCTGGAGCGACGGCGCGAGGCTGACCAAGCAGGAAAAGACTGGAAGGCCGCTACCTGTATACGTCGGCGACGTAGCCGCTCACCGAAAGGGCTTGATTGCCAAGTGCAGCCGTATGCGGTAGTGTGGCCAGAGCGGAAAGGTGATGATGTCACTCGCGATCGGAGCGCGTGCGAGCAGCTGGGTCGGGAACTTCTTTCGAACACCAGCAGTCGAGGGGGCAGTGATGCGAGTAAAAAGTAAGTCGGTGCGACGGGCGTCCGTTTTAGGTCTGATCCTCGGTATCCTTCTAGCGGCACCGGTAGCTGCACTCGGACAGGCTGTGGGAGAGCGTTATCCCGGCGACAGTTGGATGCGCTACGTGGATGTCGAGCAGGCCGGTTTCGACGCCGAGAAGCTCGCCGCGGCACGGGAGACGTGGAAAGGGCTTCCGTCCTCGGCCTTCCTGGTGGTCGCCGACGGCGCGGTCGTCGCTTCCTGGGGCGAGGTCGAACGCCGCTTCATGTGTCATTCGGTGCGGAAGAGTTTCCTCTCCGCGCTCTACGGGATCTACTGGGACCGCGGGGAGATCGAGCTCAACAAGACGTTGGCCGATCTCGGCATCGACGATGAGCCGGACCCGCTTCTGGAAACCGAGAAACGGGCGAGGATCCTCGATCTCCTCAAGGCGCGCTCCGGCGTGTTCCATCCCGCTGCCTATGCGGGTCGCACCGACTCGCGGCCCCGCGGGAGCGAAGGTCCGGGTCGCTACTTCGCCTACAACAACTGGGACTTCAACACTTCGGCCGCTATCCTGATGCAGGAGACGGGAGAAGACGTTTTCGAGGCATTCGATCGGTACTTCGGCCAACCGCTGCAAATGAGGGACTGGCGCATTTCCGACGCCTACTATCACTACGAACGCGACAAGTCGAAATACCCGGCCTACCCCTTCCGCATGTCAGCGCGCGACGCAGCTCGCTTCGGGTTACTGTTCGCCCGCGATGGGATGTGGAACGGCGAGCGGATCCTCTCTGAACAATGGGTTCGCCGCAGCTCCGCCCTCTACTCGATCGACAGCGACGTCATGGGGTACGGATTCTACTGGTGGGTGTTGCGCGAGGCCCGATTCACCCGCCACGGGATGTATGCGGCGCTCGGTGTCGGCAACCAGATGATCGCGGTGCTCCCCAAGTCGGATCTGGTAATCGTGAATCGTGCCAACACCTACGAGGGCGAGGGGACACCGATGGGGGCGCTGCTCGACCTGATCGAGCAGGTGCTCGAGGCACGCACGGGGGCACCGGTCGCAGACCCGCAGCTGGTGCCGCTGGAAGTCGGCACCGACCCGAAGATCACCCACGTATCGAATGACCGGCTCGCCGAGTTCGTCGGCGAGTGGCGGTCGCCGCCATCAGGCCTCGGCCAGCCCGAGCGGACGACGTTCAGCATCACCGCCGGCGATGGTCATCTCGTCGGCTATGCCCCGGTCGCGGGCACTTTCGAGCTCTATCTGCAGGAGGACGGCTCGCTGCACCAGGAAGACAGTCAGCGGCGCTACGTGTCGGTCCGCGACGCTGACGGTTCCTTCACCGGGCTCGCCGATGCGCGGTCGGTCGTGCAGGCCGCCATCTTCGCCGCGGCCGATGGTCAGGACGACCGTGCCGTAGAGTTTATCGCGATGCTCGAGGGCGACGAGAGCGTCCTGGTCACGGTCACGAGAGCCGTTGTCGATCTCATGGGTGGTCGAGACCAGTCAGCAGAGAGTGGAGTCCGGGAGCTAATAAACCGCGCCAACCCGGCCCAGGTCGAGGGCCAGGTCAACGCTGTGGGCTACGCGTTGCTGCGGACTCAGAATACGGAGCAGGCACTGAAGGTCTTCGAGCTGAACACGCGCGTCTTCCCCGAAGCGTTCAACGCGTGGGACAGCCTCGGCGAGGCGCACATGGCTCTCGGCAACAACGACGAGGCGATCCGTTGCTTCGAGCGCTCTCTGGAGCTCAACCCGAACAACACGAACGCGCAAACGATGATCTCCCGGATTCGAGGAGGTGGAGGGCAACCGAACTAGGTGCTGGCGGCACGTCGCGCAGCTAAGAAGGAGCTTAGTCGCAAGTTCGGGCGCCACCCCTGAGGAGGAACAAGGCGAGTCAACCTATCTGGTTGGCTCGCTTTGAACTTGCTGGGCTCAGTGTATAAGGGAATGCGGTCAACATTTGACAGTCGGACAGACTAATAGGACAATACGCGTATACTCTTGACAGCAAGGCTCCCTGATAGCGCCTTCAACAGCACTTCGAGTTCACGCTCGCTTCCACTGGCCTCTCACCGCCCCAGGCCCTATCCTAGCTTGAAACCAGCCGCACAATCTCGCCAGGAGAGCCACGGTATCATGAAGAAATCATCGATCATGCTGATCGCGGTAGCGGGTTTGGCCTGTGTCCAATGCGGACCGGATTCGAGTCGGGCTCCGGCTCCTGATTTCTCCCCCGTCAGTCGTGTCGATTCCGGCATACCCGTAGCGGTAATGCTGACTACCTACAGCACGACGCTCCGGGCCAACGGGACGGATTGGACGAAGTTGAGGATCGCCGTAACGGATAGCATGTCGAGAGAGATCACCTCTGCTGACGATTCGATTCGTGTCTATGTGAGCGGCGATGGAATGATTACCTCGCCAGATGGCGAGCGTCTGCCCGTGGCGACGGACACGGCTGGCGTGCAATACACGCCGGCGAAGTTGGTGGATGGAGTAGTCACGCTCGCGTTCAAAGCGGGAACGTCGCCCGATCGTGTGGAAGTCCAGGCCCGTTCGGGTACGCTCTTCCCGGGAGGCCATGAACTACACACCATCCCCGGCGATGTCGATCTGATGACACCTACAGCGGAGCAGCTTCCTCCCACCACGAAACCCATCGACCGGATGATCGGTGCGGACATCTCTTTCTTACCGCAGATCGAGAACAGAGCAGGGTGGTTCTCCAGAGGAGGAGGGAAGTTCTTCGAAGCCGGACAGGAAGTCGATGCCATAGTACTTCTCAGGAACCATGGCTTCAACTACATCCGGCTGAGGATCTTCGTCAATCCGGAGAACGAAGAAGGCTATTCCCCCGTGCAGGGATTTTGCGGATTGGACTCCACACTGAGCATGGCCAGGAGAATCAAAGCTGCCGGTATGGGGTTCCTTCTGGATTTCCACTACAGCGACTATTGGGCGGACCCCCAGCAACAGAACAAGCCCCTGGCGTGGGCCGACCTCGACTACGAAACCTTGAAGGACTCCTTGAGGAGTTACACGACAGCGGTCCTGAGAGCCCTGGAAAGCCAGGGAACGTTGCCGCAGATGGTGCAGATCGGAAACGAGGTCAATCACGGAATCCTATGGCCGGAAGGACATATCGGCAATCTGGACCAACTGGCCGGACTCCTTCAGGCAGCGGTTGAAGGGACCGAAGCCGTGGATCCCGAGATGCCAGTCATGATGCACATTGCGCTTGGGGGGCAGAACGACGAGGCGAAGTTCTGGTTGGACAATATGCTTGCCAGGGGGGTGGAGTTCGATATCATCGGTATTTCCTACTATCCGCGTTGGCATGGAACGCTCGAGGACCTTTACGGAAACCTGCATGACCTGATCGACCGCTACATGAAGCCGGTCAACGTGGTGGAGTACTCCGATTTCAAGCGAGAGGTTCACGATATCGTCTTCAACCTTCCCAACGACATGGGCAAGGGAACGGCTATCTGGGAACCGCTCGGATGGAGAAGTGGATTGTTCGACCAGGAGGGTAATGTCACTGACCGCATCCAGGTCTATGATGAGCTGAATGCGAAGTATATTAAGGCATCCAATCGATAAAGGCGCGTTTCTGCGCGGCCTTCGGCCGTGCTCGATGCTACGGCGATAGACCTCAAACGTTCATCTTATCTAGAGTTTCGAGAGGGCAGCACCCCTGCTGCCCTCTCGAACATTGAGTGGGCTTCCTCGACCTATGCCGCCGCGCGGTGCTCTACGTTACCGCTTGAAGACGAACTCATCCCCCGCGAGCGCCGGGGTGAAGATCTCTCCATCGACCCCCCAGCTTCTGAGCCGGCTGGCCATCTCGGGAAACAAGTGCTCCCTGCGGTCAGGACTGAGGATGAGCACGGCTCGCGGATCGAACCGCTCCACGAACTGCCTCACCTCGTTGTCTTCCTCCTCGGGCCCAACCAGCTGTAGGAACGCCAGGTCCACGCGATCGGTATGTTTCGCTAGGAAGTCGATCTCGTGGGGAAACTTCTCCCCGTCTTCGACGCGGAACCCCGCATAGTAGATCACCAGGCCGTCGACTTTCACGAGATAGCCGAGCGAAGGCATCTGCTCGGTGATCGAGACAGTCACGATCTCGACATCGCCTAACGAGGTACTGTCGTGCGGCGACAAGTAGACGCTGGCTTCGGAGCCACGCCAGCGGTCGCCCGCATTGTGAACGTAGGTGATGTTCGCCAGCGAGTCCTCGATCTCGTGGATGTACGCCGGCTCGCCGATCTCACCGTGATAACACGTGTAGAGCGCGAGCACGTCCTGGTCGCTTATCTCGACGGGCGTGAGGAAGCCGTTGGCGAGTGCGGGGTCGGTGGGCCGTGTGACACCGAACTCCTCGGCATCGAAGACAAGAAAGTGTGCACTCGTCTTGATCGCCCAGCCGCGGTGGTTGAGGTACCAGGCCACCGCTTCGCCGTCGGCGAGCCGGCGGTCCAGGTGAGGTGAGCGGCCGAAGCGCGCCTCCACATCTTCGGTCGTGGTCGCGCCGCCTTCGAGCAGGCGATCATACACGCTCCGGTGCCCGTAGCGGGCGCCATAGTAGAGCGGCGTCCTGCCGTCGCTGTCCGTGACATCGACCGGGACTCCTCGCGAGATGAGTTGGTCGACCACGTCGAGGTTGCCGCTCAAGATGGCAACGTGAAGCAGGTCCCTACCCGTTCGCTCATCCACGAAATCCAACTCGGCACCGCGGTCGAGAAGGAGAGCCACGATGTCGGTGTGACCGCGCGCGACGGCACCCGCGATCGGCGGCATTCCCTCGTAGCTCGGCGCGTTGATGTCCGCTCCGGCGTCCAACAACAGCTGGGCGATCTCGTTGTCGCCTTTGTACGAAGCGTTGAATAAGGGGCTGAGCGGGTACGCCGTCTGTGCGTTCGCGTCGGCGCCCAACTCGATCAGCAGTCGCGCCATATCGACGTTTCCGGACGAGACCGCGAAGTCGAGCTTTCCGATGCCGCGCATCATCGGTGCGTGCGGGTCCAGCACGGCACCTTGGCTCACGAGATACCGCGTCATCTCGGTCTGTCCCCTGTGTACCTCGTGCTGGAAGGCGACATCGGCGGTAGTGATCCCCCGGGCTTCGTTCACTGTGGTTGCCGTGTTCGTACGCCCATCCGCCGTCCGGATTCGAGGCATGGGTATGACGACATCAACGGCAGCTCCGTGGGTCACGAGGAACCGCACGAGATCGAGGTTCCCACTGCTCGCAGCGTACACCAGGGCGGTGAAACCGCGGTTGTCGGTCTCTTCCAGGCCGGCGCCGCGATCGAGCAGCAGCTCGACCACCTCGGCGTGACCCCGGCGCGCGGCCAGATGCACGGGCGTGAGGCCCTCCTCGTTCTTGGCGCTCACCAGTTCGGGTCTGGAAGTGAGTATCTCGGTAACCCGAGCGACGTCCCCCGCCTCCGCTGCCGCATGGATGTCCTGAGCCAGAGCGGGGACCGTGGCGGCGGAGAGCACCATCAGAAGCGCGCTGACGCAGAGCAGGCTCTTGAGCGTACTCTTCATCGGTTGTCCTCTGTTTCTGTCGCTTGACCTATGACGGTCGAGGCTAGCCACTGAGGCTATCTATTTGATGAACGACGCAGCCGAAGTGTTGCCATCCGTGGTGGCAGGCCTAGAAGTGCCGGTCTCCGAGTAGCCACGGGTGCGCCGCTCTGAGCTGGTCTGTCCTTCCAACGTTTCAGGTCCTAGCGGTGTCTGATCCCAATAGTAACCCTGACGATGCCAGAGAAATAGCCTCCGGGGGCCGATGCGGCACGCGGGCGAATTCGAGTTGCTGGTGATGCTGGCCGTACTACGGCTCGGCTCCGGCGCTTACGGCGTCACCGTCCGGGAAGAGCTCGAGAAGGAGACCTCGCGAACGCTCACCCTGGGGACTGTCTACAAAACCCTGGGGCGGCTCGAGGCAAAGGGGTACCTCCGCTCCCGTACGAGCGAGCCGACGGCGGAGAGGGGTGGCCGCCGCAAGAAGCTCTACCAGGTGACGCCTTCCGGACTCGAGACCATTCGGTACTCGCTGGCGGACCTTCGGCGTCTCGCTGAGGGGCTGAACCTCGAGTTGGAGATGCCGTGATGGGTGCGCATCGCGCTCCCCTTCTGGTCCGCCTCCTCGTCGGCCTCTTGGTGCCGAGCGAAGAGAGAGAGCACTTCCTCGGCGATCTGGAGGAGTCAGCCGCTCGGGATCGGCGAGGCATGGACCGTCGGGGTAAGCGCCGCTCGTGGCTGTGGGAGGTTGCGGGTGCGCTTCAGCTACGCCTTGCCCCGCGCCGCAAGATCGCGCGGTCATCGACGCGAAGAGGAGATCCCATGCTACAGGAACTGACGCGCGACTTCCGCTTTGGCCTGCGGATGCTGGCCAGGAGTCCGGGCTTCACGATCCTGGCCCTGATCATCATGGCCGTGGGGATCGGGGCCAACACTGCACTGTTCAGTGCTGTGAACGGCGTGCTCCTAAAGCCGCTGCCGTATCCCGAGGCGGAGCGCATCGTGTTGCTGCGCGAGAACAACCTGCCGCGGGGTTGGACGTCGTTCAGCATCGCTCCACTCAATTTCTGGGACTGGCAGGAGCAGAACCGTTCCCTGGAACTCATAGCCGCGTATCGAACGCGGACCGTCACGTACATTGGGGGAGACAGGCCCGAGACGGTCTCGGCGTACGTGGTCTCAGAGCAGTACCTCCAGATCTTGGGAGGCGAGCCGGTCTTGGGGCGGGGTCTTAGTGAGGAGGATATGACCCCGAATCGGGAAGGCGTGGTGTTGCTGGACTACGGTTTCTGGCAGCAATCCTTTGGCGGGGATCCGGAGGTCCTAGGAAGGAGCATGGTCCTGGACGGGGAGCGGCACACGATCATCGGGGTGCTCCCCGAGGGATGGCGGCCGCTCAGCCGGAGCGGCACCGACATCATCTTGCCGCTCCGGCCAGAACCGTGGTGGTTCGAGGCACGAGGCTCCCATTTCCTGCGGGGCATCGGCCGCGTGCGATCGGATGTGACGGTGGAGCAGGCTCAGGCAGACCTCTCGTCCGTGGCGGCGGCGCTCGAGGCCGAATACCCGGATTCCAACTCCGGCTGGGGAGCGTCGGTGAGGCGGCTGGACGACGTACTGCTGGAAGAAGCGCGGCCGCAGCTTCTGATTCTCCTGGCGAGCGTGGGGCTCGTGTTGCTCATCGCGTGCGTCAATGTGGCACAAATGACTCTGGCTCGAGCCAGCGCCCGGGGTCAGGAGATGGCGATCCGTGCCGCGCTGGGAGCGGGCCGGGTTCGGGTCGTCCGGCAACTCCTGGCCGAGAGCCTGCTGCTCTCAACATTCGGCGGCGCCCTGGGAGTCGTCGTGGCCATCGGTTGCCTGAAAGGCCTCCTCGTCGGTTGGCCCGAGATCCTGCCGCGGATGCAGGAGATCGCTGTCGACGGCACCGTCCTCTGGTTCACCGCCGGTCTGTCGCTGGCTTCGGGCCTTCTGTTCGGCCTCTTTCCGGCTCTGAGCGTTGCCGGTTCCAACCTCGCCGAGGCCCTGCGGAGTAGCGCCAGAAGCGTCAGCGCCGACGTCTCGCTTCGCCGACTCCGAGGCGGTCTGGTCGTCGTCGAAGTGAGCCTTGCCGTGATCTTGCTGGTCGGGTCGGGTTTGTTGGTCCGTAGCTTCCTCGCTCTGCAAAGCGAAGATCCTGGATTCGAGACGGGCGGCCGCCTGGCGCTGTCGACCCCTCTTCCCGATTCGAAGTACCCCACGGGCGAGGACGTTCAGGCGTACGGCAATGCGACCCTGGAGCGCCTTGCTGCGATTCCCGGCGTCGAATCGGTGGCCATCACGACTCTCCTCCCCGTGACCGGGCAGGACGAGATCTGGGGCCTGGAGATCGAGGGACGTCCCCAGGACAATGATGACAGAATCTCGGTCCTCTTGTATCGAGTCAGCGCAGGCTACTTGGAGACGATGGGCATCCCGCTGAGGATGGGGCGGGAGTTCACGGCAGACGATCGTGAGGGTTCGATCATGGTGAGCGTCGTCAGCGAATCCTTCGTTCGGCAGCACTTCCCGGGAGAGAACCCCGTGGGGCGGCGAATCCGCTTCGGAGGGGAGGGAAGCCCATTCGTCGAGATCGTAGGAGTCGCCGGCGATGTCCAGCACTACGAGGTGGGTAGGACCTCGATGCCGCAGGCCTACCTGCCGTTTGCCCAGTGGCCCGACGAGTACGTCAGCTTCGTGCTGAAGGCTTCGGTTCCGCCACTGTCACTGGTAAGAGCCGTTCGGACCGAAGTTCAGGCGGTGGACCCCGACATGCCCTTGGTGGGAGTCAGGACTGTTGAGCAGATCATCTCCACTGACATGGCAAGCCCGCGCTTCCGAACGATGCTGCTCACTTCGTTCGGACTGATAGCGCTGCTGCTGGCGGTGGTGGGTCTCTACGGCGTCATGTCTTACACCGTAGCTCAAAGATCTCGCGAGATGGGGATGAGGATGGCCCTAGGTGCCCGGCAGAGCAACATCCTGAGGCTGGTCTTTCGGGATGGTGTCCCCCTGGTGGCTACCGGCGTCGTCGTCGGTCTCGGCGGCGCGCTTGCGCTCGCCCGAGTCTTGGAATCGATCCTGTTCGGGGTGAGCGTCAACGACCCGGCAGTCTTCGTCGCGGTGCCGTCGCTCCTCGTTGCGGTGGCCGCCGTCGCTATGCTGATCCCGGCCCTTCGAGCGACGCGGGTAGATCCGCTACGGGTGCTAGCACCCGACTGAGGACGTGGCGGCACCATCGTCGCGGTTGTATGGCTTTGAATATCGAATTGCGAATGTCGATCATCCAATAACGAAATGCTCTTGGAGATTGGATATTCCTTGTTCGATATTGGGTATTCAAAGCCCGACAAAAGCACCGTTCACTCATTGCTTGGCAGCCGTCATAGTGCCCACTTCTGCTCCGTCGACCCGGACGGTCAGCGTCGTAGGCTCGGTAGGACTGAGGGCACCGGTGACTTCCCAGAATCGCAGTTCCATCTCCCCTTGCGGCGTAATGCCGCGGGTGGGCTGCACGATCCAGGTCGTCAGGCTCGAGCCGGAGAACGTACCGACCACATAGGCGTCGTAGGCGCCCAACACCCAGTCGCCTTCGACGAACGATGAAAATGGAGGTTCGCTGTCGTCCGTTCCGCTATTGAGGTAAAGCTCCCAATCCACCGATACCGCAACGCCATCGACCGTTCCCGTCATATGGTAGAGGCCCTCACGCGGGTCATCGGCGTTACCGATCACGCGAAGGTTGTTTCGCGCCGCGGTCATGCTGCCGAAGTACCCGAACCCTCCCTCGAGGTTGTTGATGAATCCGCGGCCTGTCAGCGGCGAATTGGCCGAGCGAAGCTGGTCGTAGAAATTCTGGTCCGCGTACGCGAGCGTGGCCGCCAGCCAACGGCCCGCGTTGAAGAGGTCCGGGATCGGCTCGTCGTCGTCTAGGTCCTGGAACAAATCGAGGAAGTCTCCGGGCACCGTCAGCGAGGTTCCGTCGACCCAGAACTGAGAACTCGCCTCCGCGATCCAGTCGGGGGTCTCGGCGAAGATCCGATCACGAATCTCGATGATGAGCACGCGGCCGCCGACAGGATCGACCGTGGCCATGAGCGTATCGGTGTCGCGGTTGAACTCGAGCGCGGGTCCGGGCACCAGCACCGAACCGCCGGCTGTTTCCAGAACCATCTGGTTCGTGCCGGGAACGACCGTACGGCCCGTCACCCGATCGTCACCGGACACGACGAGCAACTCCAGTGTGTCGCCGGAGCGAATCGTGGGGCATGCATCGGGTGACCAGTAAACACCCGGCTGGTGCTGTCCCGCCGGTCCCAAGCTCTCGAGAAGTGTGACGCTCGCGCCGCAGGGATCCTCGGGGAAACTCAGGTTGGAGATCGTGACGTCCGCTCCCTCCAGGGGCACCGCGACCTCGCCACCCGGGATGAAGCCCCAGCTGTACCCGGAGACCGTCCCGTTGAACGTCCGCTCCAGCAGGACCCACTGTTGCCGCTGGTCGGCTCGCACGACCCCTTGCACGAGGACAATCGTCTCGGTTGGCTCGACGGGCTCGTTGGGAGGTTCACCGGCGCAGCCAAGGCTCCATAGCCCGAGACCGACGGCCCACGCTACCTGGCGCGTCAAAACTCGAACTCCGCGCCGAAGCTCGGGATGAACGGCGCCTGCGGCACGGGCTCCCGATAGCCCGGTGACTCTGAGTAATCGAAGTAGTAGAAGAACACGTTTCTACGATTGTAAAGGTTGACCAAGTGCAGGAACGGCCGAATCACACCTCCGAAAAACCCCATCTCCCATCGGAAACTGAGGTCGAGTCGCGAGTAATGCGGATAACGCCTGCCATTCAGCTGTGGATCTGCGATCTGCTCAAGTTCTTCGTCGCTGAACCCGTTCGCATCGACCCAGTAGTCGCGATGTTCCCACTGGCCGACGATCTGCGAATAGGGAAGCGGTGAGCCATAGCCCCAGCGCAGGCTCGTGCGACTCCCCAGAAGACCGGGACCGGTGACGACGAGGTTGAGTAGGTGCCGGCGATCGTGCGCCGGCGAAAACCGCTGCGTCGGGTCCTGTCGAATCGCCTTCCCGAAGCTGTAGGACACCCACCCATTCCACTTTCCGGAGTACTTCCTAAGCAGCACGTCGAGCCCATAGGCGTCTCCGCTCATTGGCACGAATTCGTCGCCCAAAACGGCCGGGTCGTCTCCGACGTTGATGTTCAGGACATCGTGAAATGTCTTGCGGTACCCTTCGACGGAGAGCGAGATGTTCGAGGCGAACCAGCGCTCGAAGCCCAACACCACGTGGTCGGACCGACCCACGGGCGTCACCGCATCGGCGCCGATCCAGAAATCGACGAACGACCACGGGCTGTTGTGGTCGCGCAGCGAATGGATCGGCTGATAGTAGCGCCCCACGGATCCCGTCAGGGCGAAGTCCTCTGTCACGAATGCCTTGGCGGCGACGCGAGGAGAAAGAGTCACGACGTCGGCGCCGCCGGACACCGCTTCCATGCGGACGCCGGGCCGGATCATCAACCGATCGTTGGGACGCCACAAGTCGTCCACGAACGCGGACCATACCTGCGGTTGGTAGCCCTGGTTCAGGAACGTTGCGCTCAACGCGTCGCTGCGGAAATCGTACAGCATCCGGTAGTCTTCGACGCCTACACCCACGCGTACGTCGTGCGTCCGACCGGGCGACAACCCCAATTCGGCTTTTGCGGTCAGCAATCGTACATCGTTGTCGATCTGAACGATGCTGGGGAATAGACCCACCGTGGTCGAAAACTCTGTGATGCTCGCTCCCAGCCTGAGCGGCTTGCCAAAGATGAGGTCGTCGTAGCTGAGGCCGAGCAGTCGATTGCCCCAATCGACTCGAAGCGTCAGGCCTGCGGCGCCCGAGACCGCGTCCGCGATGTCGTAGTCCAAGACGTCGTTGCCGATGTATCCGGTCACCGTGAAGATCCCGCCGTTCGGCAACGGAAAGGCGAACTTACCTACCCCGTCGGTGAAGTAGTACGGCAGTTCGTACTTGGTGAATAGCGGGATCACCTTGTCCGCGTACGTGCGGCGCACGCCTACGAGAAACGACGAGTTCTTGGATGGGAGCGGCCCTTCGACCAACAGCTTCGAGGACAGCAACGACACCATACCCATCACACCGGAATCCGTGTTCCCGGGTCGCAAGCCGATGTCCAGCACCGAGCTCAGCCGGCCGCTGTAGTGCGCTGGGATGCCGCCGGTCAGATAGTCGACTTCACCGACCGCCTGGGCGTCGAAGGTCGAAAACAGCCCTCCGACGTGGGACGGGTTGAAGACCGTCACGCCGTCGAGCTGGATCAGGTTCTGATCCGCTTCTCCGCCACGAGCATTGTAGCCGACGGTGTAGTCGTTGATCGCGACGGTGCCGGGAAGCAACTGGACCGTGCGCAGGACATCCGGCTCGAGCAGAGTCGGCGTCAGCTGAACGTCCTCCGCATCGATCGTCACCGCGCTCGCTTGCGCCGACTCGTCGAAGCGCTCGCGTGCCGTGGCCTCGACCGTTGCCACGACCCGGGATATCTCCACCGGTCGAAGTGCCAAGAACACCTCGACAGAATCGGTGCCGAGCGGGACCGGGAGCGTATCGGGGGCAATCCCCAATCGCGAGAATACAAGGCTGTGATCGCGTGCGGGCAATCCGCGCAGCGCGAAGAACCCGCTGCTGTCGGAGGTCGCTGTGTTGGATAGCCCGGCAACCTCGACCACCACGCCGACGACCACCGAGCTGTCTCGCGCGGTGCGCACGGTCCCGACGATGTCGCGGGTCTGGCCCGAGACCGGCTGGGCAAACGCCAGGATAGTGGCGCTGAGGGCAGCCGTGGCTACGGTGTACTTCAACACGTCACACAGACTTGTTGGTTCATTTCCGATACTATCCGAACGCCTCCGGCGGATTGCAGGACGGGAACATGAGTTCGCCCATAAGAAGATAGAAACGATTCTCAGTAGTGCCTACACCGTCGTGGCACCTCTGAGTTTGCTCACCAAGCCTGACCTTTAGACGCACTACGGAGTCTTGGTGGTGATCGTTTCTCACTGCGTGAGGCAGAGGGACATCGCACGGTTCTAGGCCTTGAATATCGAACATCCGATGTCGGGCAGACAATTCTGAAATGCTCTTGGAAATTGGGAATTCCCATGTTCGACATTCGATACTCAAAACCTGCAAATCAAACGGATCGCTTCTCAGTAAGATAACGTGCGGAGGGACCTCAACCTTTCTGGCCTTCTCGGCGTCAAATACGTTGAGGCGGAGAGAAATAAGGGGATAATCGAGCCATGAAAGAGAATGCCGGTGGTGCGGGTAGCAGATTCACCGACTTGGGGCGTGACATCCGCTACGGCATCCGCGCGCTCAGTCGGACGCCAGGGTTCACGCTGGTCGCCCTACTTACGCTCGCTTTGGGCATCGGGGCCGCGACGGCCATGTTCTCCGTATTGAACACGGCATTGCGGCGATCGCTGCCGTTCCCCGAGGCGGACCGCCTGGTGATGGGCCGCGCCACTTTCGGCGGAAACGTGAACCCGTGGGTCTCCTTTCCCGATTACTTGGACTACCGGGACCGGAGCGCGACGCTGGAGTCTCTGGCCACGATTGGTGGCGGATCTGGCCTGGCTACCGTCACGGGAACGGGTGAGCCGGAGCAAGCCCGCATCACCTTCGCCACCAATAACCTCTTCGCCACGCTCGGTGTGGTCTTCCACCACGGCCGGCCCTCGACGCTCGACGAGCTGCCCGAGGCGGGAGGCGGCGAGGTCGTTATCAGTTATGGCTTCTGGCAGCGCTGGTTCGGCGGCTCGCCCGATGCGCTGGGCCGGGCTCTCGTCATTGATGGTAATCCCATGACGGTCGTTGGGGTCTTGCCCGCTGGCTTCCGCTTTCTGTTCGACGTGGACCTCTGGGTGCCGCCCTGGCCGGGTAACAGCAATCCCATCACCCGCCGATACCACAATTGGCTGTTGGTGGGGCGAATGGCTCCGGGCGTCACGCTGGAAGCGGCTCGGTCGGAAATCGACGTGATCTCGGCTCAGCTCGAAGAGGCATACCCCGACTCCAACCGGAACAAGGCGCTCCAGCT
Source organism: Gemmatimonadota bacterium (assembly GCA_039589375.1). GTDB lineage: Bacteria > Gemmatimonadota > Gemmatimonadetes > Palauibacterales > KS3-K002 > JASFMO01. The sequence goes on from JBDHHL010000025.1 coordinate 14,624, forward strand.
GGACAGTCTTCACGCGGCGATGGTGGAGGGGTACAGGCAGTCGCTTCTGCTTCTCTCGGGAGCGATCGTCCTGGTGCTCCTGATCGCTTGTGGCAACGTAGCCAACCTGCTCATGGCGCGCGGATCAACGCGCACCTCTGAGCTGGCCGTCCGGGCGGCGCTGGGAGCCACGCGGTCGGTTCTCACCCGCCAACTTCTGGTGGAGTGCATGATCTTGGCCTTGGCGGCCGGGAGCGTAGGGACCGTGATGGCGGTTTGGCTTCAGAAACTGATCCTGGGCTTCGTATCCATGGACCTGCTGGGGATCAGAGAGGCGGGGCTTTCCTCCAGCATGCTGGTCATCGCTCTGGCCCTATCTCTGGGCACCGTGCTTCTGTTCGGCATCTTCCCGTCCCTCGCCGCAGCCGGGGCAAGCCCGGCTGAGGACCTGAAGCAGGGCAGCGGGCGGTTCACTTCACGAAGCGGAACCCGCTATCGCAGCGGATTGGTGATCCTCCAGGTCGCACTCTCCGTGGTGATTCTGATCGCCTCCGGGCTTCTGATCCGGAGTTTCGCCCGGCTGCGCGCGGTCGATCCCGGCTTTCGGGTGGACAACCTGCTCACCGCTACGGTCGATCTCCCGTCCGACGACTTTGGGGAACGCGCTGCCCGGATCCAGTTCTTCCAAGCCTTGCGCGAGGGCATTGAAGCGCTGCCTGGAGTGGAGACGGTGGGCATGGTCAGTCGGTTGCCGATGATCCAAACGGCGGGCAACGTCGCCATCTGGGCTCCGGAGAGGCCGCCCGAGACGAACACCAGTACACCTTGGGCGGACCGGCGCACCATCCTGCCCGGGTATTTCGCGACGATGGAGATCCCCTTGCTCGAGGGGAGAGTCTTGGAAGCGACCGATGTGGAGGGATCTCCTGCCGTCATCGTTCTGACTCGGCGAACCGCAGAGCTCGTCTTCCCCGGGGAGCGTGCCGTGGGGCGTCAGGTGGCGGTGGACGTGGGGCGGGATGAGCCGGGGCTGTTCGAAGTGGTCGGAGTGGTAGAGGACCACCAACTCTCGTCGCTAGCAGGCCAAACAAGACCTGCCATGTTCTTCCCCTACGCCCAACGGCCGATAAGCACGATGCGTCTTGCGGTGCGCACCGCCGTCGATCCCAACAGCCTGATCCGGCCCATCCAGGAACTGGTCTGGGAACTGGACCGCGACATCGTGCTGAGCAGTGCGCAGACCATGGAGGACGCTCTCTCCAACTCCGTGGCCTACACTCGGTCGGTCACCGCGGTCCTGGGCATGTTTGCCACCGTTGCCCTGGCCCTGGCAGCTCTGGGCCTGTACGGAGTGCTGGCCTTCTTCGTCGCCCAGAGGGTTCATGAGATCGGCATTCGCGTTGCCCTCGGGGCCAATCGGGGTAACGTGCTGCGACTGGTGGTCAGCCGGGGCATGCTGCTGGTCGGAATCGGCCTGGTCCTCGGGACAGCCGGAGCCATCGGGGCCACCCGGCTGGTCGAAGGAATGCTCTTTCAGATCGGCGCCACCGACCCCGTTACCTTCGCCGGCGTTACCGGGCTGTTCCTCGTGGTCGCTCTGGGCGCGTGCACGCTGCCGGCTTGGCGGGCCTTGAGGGTAGATCCCCTGGGGGCGCTGAGGGCGGAGTAACGGCCGATCGATCGCTGACGAATGAGTGCGAGCGGCCTTACTCAGCGCTGCCGCGCCCGGCAGACTCGGCGAGATACTGGTGCAAGAGCTGCACGGCGATGGCGCCCTCACCCACGGCCGATGCGACGCGCTTGACGGATCCGTGCCGGACATCGCCTGCGGCGAAGACGCCCGGCAGGCTGGTTTCGAGATGGAGCGGCGGGCGACCTGGCGGCCAACCGGATGGGAACTGTCCGTCACGCATGAGATCGGTGCCCGTGATAATGTAGCCCTGCCGATCGCGCTCAACGCAGTCGCGTAGCCAGTCCGTGTGCGGGTCGCCGCCGATCAGCACGAACAGGGCGGAAGGGGGCACGTGCTCGGTCCTGCCGTTCGTCCGGTCGCTGATCGACAGCGCTTCCAGGCGTCCGTTCCCCTCGCCGTCGATGATCTCGACGCCGGTACGCACCGTGACGTTGGGCATCTGTCCGAGTTCCTGGATCAGATAGTCCGACATGCTCGTGGCGAGCGTATCGCCGCGGACGAGCATGGTCACTGACTCGGCGTACTGCGCTAGGTGCGCCGCCGCCTGGCCGGCGGAGTTGCCCGCCCCGACGACGCAGACGTGCTGGCCCTGCATCGCCCGAGCCTCGCTCCCCCCGGCTCCGTAGAACACCCCGGCGCCGATCAGCGCCTCGAGGCGCGGAATGCCCAAGCGTCGCCAGGACACGCCGGTCGCGAGGAGGACCGCGCGAGCGGCGACCTCCTGACCATCGGCCACCCGGACCACACGTTGCCCGCCGGAGGTCCGCAGGTGCGTCACCTCCCGCGCGAAGACCATGTTGGTCCCGAACAGCCACGCCTGCTCGCACGCACGGTAGGCGAGGTCCTGGCCACCGATCCCCCACGTGAAGCCGGGGAAGTTGCGGATGCGCGAGCTCGTTCCGGCCTGCCCCCCGGAGATCTGCTTTTCCAGGACCACCGTGCTGAGACCCTCGGAGGCCGCGTAGACCGCCGCCGTGAGCCCGGCAGGCCCGGCCCCGATGATCGCCAGATCGTAAACATCCGTGCCGAGTTGCGTCCCTCCGCCGAAGGCTTCTATGACGTCTGCATCCGAGGGCTGGACCAGCACGCGGCCGTCGTGACGCACGACAACGGGCAGGCGCGTGCCGTCCTCGCCCGCATCCAGCAGCAACTGGCGGCCCCTATCGGAGTCGTCGATATAGAATCCGTACGGCATGCCCATGCGCGTGAGCAGATCGCGGATTTCGTGCGAGCGCACGCAACCCCTCTGGCCGACGATGCGGAACATCTTGAACCGCGGCTCCTGCGAAGCGGCCCAGGCCGCGAGGAACTCGCTGACCGCCGGATACAGACCCTGTTCCGGAACCCACGGCTTCACCAGGTGATAGTCGATCTGACCCAGCGTCATGGCCGTTACGATGGGATTGTCCTGCGTGTAGTCGCGCTCGACCAAGAGGATTCGCTTGGCCGAAGGGACGAGCGCATGAGCCTGCACCAGGAAGTCAATCCCGCTCATCGCGGTCATCCGCTGGTCGGCTATGAGGAGCGCGACGGGCTGGGAGCGCGCGGCCAATGCCTTCAGCGCGAAGAGCGCCTCGTCCGGTGCCCGCTCGCATACTATGCGGTAGTCGTTCCCGAAACGTCGGCCAAGGTCGCCGGCCAGCGCCTCCAGGAGAGGGCGCTCGTCGGCGACTAGCAGGAGAACCGGCTTGTCCACAGCTGGTGGGAAACTCTGCCCGCGCCCGGCGGGCTCGTCTACAAAGGCGTTCATCGCACGAGTACCTAAACAATGACCGCCGACCCAGCAGGCGCGGCGGTGCAGGTGGAAAGTTGGGGTCAATCAA
>JBDHHL010000026.1:0-18088 GCA_039589375.1 Gemmatimonadota bacterium
CAGCCGCAGCCTGAGGGAGACTTCCGAGACGCTGCAGGGCAAGATCGAGGGAGTCGAGGTACAGCAGGCCATGGCCGACATCGAAGAGACGGCGGCCCGGATGGCCGAGACGGCGGACATACTCCAGCGGTCGGCGGAATCGATCTCCTCCGTCGTGGAGAAGATCGATAGCGGCGAAGGCACCCTCGGTCTGCTAGTGAACGACGGGGGTCTCTACGAGGACCTGAGGACGGCGGCCCAGAACGTCGCCTCGTTGACCCTCGATATTCAGCAGAATCCCGGGCGCTATCTCAAGCTGTCTATCTTCTAAAGCGACCCGGTTTTCGGCCCACCATTTGCGTTGTTGGCCCAAGCGGCGGGCGGACCGCTACTTCCACCGGTTCGCGCCGTGGCCTAAATTTCAAGTTTTGGCGATCCGCGCTGGGTCTGAGGCACGAAAAAGGCCAATGGGCGAGTGAGCGTACCGAGTGGGCGCCAACGGCCGAGCTTGACAGGGCGGGTGCGGCTGTGTGTATGTACGCTACATTGTAGCGTATACGTTGCTGCAGGTTCACTCTGGAGGTAAGCTCCGTGGCAGGCGAAGAGGCTCTACCGGAACTGACGAAGACGGAGCTGACCGTCCTCAAGGTACTCTGGGGAGCAGGAGAGCTGAGCGCCCGCGAGGTCCACGAGGGACTGGCGGACGCGTTGGATTGGGCCTACTCGAAGACGCGGACGACCCTGGATCGCATGGCGAGCAAGGGCCTGCTGTCGAAACGGAGCTCTCACGGGATTAACCTGTACGAGCCGCTGGTCTCGAAGGTGGCGGGTCTTAAGAGTTGCCAGCAGGCTGAAGCCCACGGCGTAAGCGAACGGCAGGTAGTAAAGCCGCAGCAGGTGGAGGAACGGCAAGAAGACGATCACCGTCGTCGCCGTGCCCGCCACGATGGAGTTGTCCACCATCAGCCCACGGCAACCGGTTCCGAACGCTCCACCCAAGACCTGCGGGCTGCCGCATCGGGCCCGCTGGCCCGGCGACTCTCGCCCAAATACCTCGAGCAACACGGCATCCTACCGCTGGAGCTCTCGGACGGAACCCTCGTCGTCGCCGCCGGCGGCCCACTCGATCCAACGACACTGGACGAGCTGAGCTGGACGTTCGGTTGCCACGTCAAGCTGGTCGACGCCCCCGCCGCTGAGATCCACGCAGCGATCATGTCTGCCGCAGGCGATGCTCTGACCGATGGGCAACAGGATTTGCGAGGTGCGGACGTAGAGGTCGTCGCGGAAGAGCAGGAAGCGTTCGACGACGTTCGCGCCCTGGCCGATCAGGCTCCCGTCATCAAGTTGGTCAACCTGATGATCCTGGAGGCGTTGAAGGCGCGTGCCAGCGATCTGCACCTCGAGTCTTCGCCGGATGGGCTCCGCGTCCGCCACCGAATCGACGGCGTCCTCCACGACGTCTCCCGGCCTCCCCGCGTCTACCAGGCCGCCGCGATCAGCCGCATCAAGATAATGGCGAACCTGAACATCGCGGAGCGGCGATTGCCCCAGGATGGGAGGATTCGGCTGCGGCTTTCCGAGCGCGAAGTCGATCTGCGCGTCTCGACGGTACCCTCCATCCACGGCGAGAGTGTGGTCCTGCGTATCCTCGACCGGGGAGGCCAAGTCCTCGACCTCGCCGAGTTGGGCATGCCCGGCCACGTGCTGGACATATGGTCCCAGCTGATCAGAAGGCCACACGGGATCATCCTGGTGACGGGGCCTACCGGGTCCGGCAAGACGACAACGCTCTACGCCGCGTTGCGCTCCATCAACGAGCCGGGCGTCAAGATCATCACCGTCGAGGACCCGGTCGAGTACCAGCTCGAGGGAATCACCCAGATTCCTATGAACCGAAAGGCCGGACTCAGCTTCGCCAACGCGTTGCGATCCATCTTACGACACGACCCCGATGTTCTGATGGTCGGTGAGATGCGGGACCCGGAGACCGCGGAGATCGCCATCCAGTCAGCGCTCACGGGCCACATGGTGTTCTCCACGCTTCACACGAATGACGCGCCCGGCGGGCTCGCCCGTCTAATGGACATGGGCGTCGAACCGTACTTGGTATCTGCCACCCTGGAGGGAATCCTGGCCCAGCGCCTCGTGCGTGTAGTCTGCTCGGATTGCGCGGAACCCTATAAGCCAACGAAGGATGAATTGGAGCAGATTACCCAAAGCGAAGGCGCGAGACCGTCTGGTTCAAAGCCGTCTTCAAAGGCCGACAGCCAAGTGCGTGCGCGACGCTACCGCAAACTGGTCCGCGGCCGCGGTTGCGAGACTTGTGCGGGGACCGGGTACCGCGGCCGGACCGGGATCTACGAGTTAGTGCCCATCAGCAACGCGGTTCGCGAGCTGATCGTCCGACGGGCAACGCTGTCGGAAGTCCGGGCTGTGGCAACCGAAGAGGGGATGCAGCCACTGCGCGCGGACGGTTTCGCCAAGGTTGCCCAAGGCGTCACCACGCTGGAAGAGGTCTTGCGGGTGACTCGCGACGAGGTGACGGCGTGAGCGAGCGGTACCGATACCGAGCGGCTGCACCAAGCGGTCAGATCCTCGAGGGCATCCTCGAGGCTTCCTCACGCAGGATTGCGTTGGACGAGCTGCGAAGCCGGCAGCTCTATCCGATGTCTCTGGAGACCGCGCCGACAACACAGCGCAGGAGCCGCAGCTTCGTCGGGCGGCGTACCGCCGTCACCGTCTGGGTCCGCGACGTTGCCACACTCCTCGAGGCGGGCATTCCACTCGACCGCGTCCTCGCAGTGACTGCGGATCACGCAACGCATGAGGGGCTGGCAGAAGTTGTAGCGCACGTCCGTCGCGACGTGCAGAGCGGCGCCAGCCTGGCCGAAGCTCTGGCCCGGCATCCGCGCTATTTCCCGCCGTTGGTGCCGGCCATGGTCGAAGCGGGCGAAGCCAGTGGCGCGCTGGAGACGGTATTCGAGCAGATCTCGCTGCACCTCGAGGAGACCGCGGAACTGCGCTCGCAGATCCAGTCGGCCCTGATCTACCCCGTCCTAATGGCCGTGGTAGCGACCATCGGCGTGACGGTCCTGTTGCTATTCGTCGTTCCGCGCTTCTCCGCCATGCTCGAGGAAGTTGGCGGCACGCTCCCCATCACCACCCGGTTGCTGGTCGCCGGCAGCGGCATGCTGACATCCTGGTGGTGGCTGTGGCTGATCGTGATCGGCCTGGCCGTCATGGGAGTTCGCCGGGTCATGCGGGACCCGAAGACGCGCCGCCGCTGGCACGCCGCCCGCCTCGAGTGGCCTTGGGCCGGTGACCTCGAGCTGAAATACACTACAGCCCGGTTCACTCGCACGCTCGGCATCTTGCTGCGCAGCGGCGTCGCCATCGTTCCCTCGCTCAAGATCGCGCGGGGCGCGATCGCGAACCTTGCGATTGCCGAGAAGGTCGACCAAGCCGCCAGCGGAGTGTCTGAAGGCAGCGCGCTGGCCCCGGCTCTGGCCGGCACGCTGCCACCGCTCGCGCTGCAGATGATCGCGGTGGGCGAGGAGAGCGGCCGGCTGGAAGACCTGTGCTTGCGCGTCGCCAGCACCTTCGACGGCGAGGTGCGCCGGGCACTGCGAACGCTGGTCTCGCTGATCGAGCCAGTGATGATTCTGTTCTTTGGAGCGTTGGTCGGCTTCGTCGCCCTCGCGATGCTCCAAGCGATCTATAGCATCAACACGAGCGCTTTCTGACCGATGGTTAAGAGATCAATAATGCCAGGATTAGGAGAACGCGGCCTGACGCTGATCGAGGTCGTCGTCGTCATCATCGTCCTCGGACTATTGGCCGGACTGGTGGGCCCTCAGATCATCGGCCGAGTGTCCGAGGCCAAGAGCTCGACTGCCCGCACGCAAGTCGAGCTGTTCAGCGTAGCCCTCGACAACTACCGTTTGGATAACAGCCGCTATCCGACGACAGAGCAGGGCCTTCAGGCTCTTCGCGACAGGCCCGTGCGCGATCCAGCCCCGCACAACTGGCGCGGCCCTTACCTGAGGAAGGAGATCCCCCTCGATCCTTGGGGGCAGCCTTACGTCTACAAGAGCCCCGGCGACGAGAACCCGTCGAGCTACGACCTTTTCACGCTGGGTCGTGACGGGCAGCCGGGCGGCGAAGACGAGGACGCTGACATCAAGAGCTGGGAGTGATTTGCGGACGGGACCCGAGAGACTTGCCATTCGAAAGGGGGCTGCGCTTCGCAGCCCCCTTTCTCGTGAAATCCCTATAGACGTCTACCAGATGACGCCGCGGAGCCTATAGTCTTTCCACATCAAGTCGTCCTGTCGCGTTGGGTGTGCCGTCTCTCGCCCATGACGCCAAGCGGGCTGGACAGCAGGTGACTCCCGGGCCGCTCCTACCGTGGCCACGATGCCGTGTCGGGTCCGAGCCGTCGCGGTGTCTGAAGGTCTCGTTACCGTATCACAGCATCGTGGCCTTGCCGTACTTCACCCGGGCGGTCGTACTCCGTAGTACGACAAAGAGTCCAGTGAGCATGGCGCGTGCCAGCGGATGGGCCTCTAAGTTGGCAAGTACATTGGGTTTGGCGCACAGTCGATGTCGCTCCAGTGCAACAAGTGTTGCCCGGAGGAAAGCCGGACTCGAGCTGGCGAAACATGAAACGGGGCTGCGAAGTGCAGCCCCGTGACGTATCAGGATGAGGCGCTTGTCAGCTATAGATTCTCTACGACCAAACGCCCATCTGCGGTATCAAATTCGTACGAGGACCAAGGGTCTGTGTTTAGCCACAACAGGATTTGCTGCTCGACAGCAATCGGCGTGGCGCCGAGGTTGTCTTGCAAGAATAGGATCGCCGCCCCAGCCACGTGCGGCGTCGCCGCCGAGCTGCCAGCCATGGTCGCCGTCCCGACGCCGGGCGCGGTTGAGAGGATCTCGACGCCTGGCGCTGCCACAGTCACCGGGTTTCCGTAGTTGCAGCTGTTGTGTCCGTCGTCCAGGTTGCTGGCCGTGATGACGATTGCTCCATTGGTCCGTGCCTCGTCACCGTCGGTGCCGCCCCCAGCTGTTATTTCGTCATCACCAACCCGAGCCGGAGTGAAGTTCTGAGCATCCGCTGGGAAGTAGCAGGCTCCCAAGTCGCCGTTCCCGGCCGAGATGGCGTAGACCACTCCCGCCTCGACCGACGCCCGCACTGCAGTTTCCAAGGCAGCGTCAGTTCCGGGGCCGCCCAGGCTCAGGTTGACCACCATCGCCTGACCCGGGTTGGCGGCCTTCATCGCAGACACCGCGACTACGCCAGCAAGCACAGCGTCGGCCGGACAGGTTCCATCATCGTTGCAGACCTTGAAACTATAGATTGGCGCACCAGGGGCGACTCCAACGACATCGCCGTTTCCGTCTAACGCTGCCGCGGTGCCCGCGACATGGGTGCCGTGTCCGTTATTATCCCCAGCGCTGCTACTACCAGTGAAATCTCTTGACTCAGCCACGTTCATGTCCGGGTGAGCGCCGTCGACGCCCGTGTCCAGCACGAACAGCCATGGTGTCAACTCGCAGCCGAACTGCTTCGTTGCCTGCCATTTCGGGTTCCGGTGGGCCTTCACCTTCCGGATGTTCCAGAGTTGCGTGCTTATGTCGTCGTGGATGCCGTCATCCTTACACCCCACGGGTTCGGCATCTGTTGTTGCTCCGTCCTGGTTAGAGTCATCCGATGGGCCTTCGACATTCACGGCCCGCACGGTGTACAAGTAGCTGGTGCTCGGCACCAGCCCCGTGTCGATGTAGAACTCCCTGTTCGGCCCGGGCACTACGATCGTGGTGGTCAGGCCGTTCGCGACGCGCTCGATCTCAAACCACTCTTCCCCTGTTGACCCGTCGGTCCAGACGAGCTCAACGGCGAGGTAAGAAATGGGCGTAGCGACGAGACCCGTCGGCCCACCTACTGGTGACGCATCCGCGATCGGCACGGCGCAATCGACATTAGAGTACTCGGTGTAGCTGACCTTCCTACCCTTCTCCCGCATACCCTTCACTCGATAGCAATACTCCAGCGCCGCCGTTACGCCCTCGTCGCTGTACGTCGTCGAGTTCGCACCCACCCGTACGAGCCCGCGGAAGTCGGAGCATCCGTGCTGGGAATCAGGATCTGGCAGCACCGGCCCGCAGCGCTCGATCGCGTAGTGCGTCTCGGCGTCCCAGTTGTCGTTCCAAGCCAGCCCTACGGCGCCCGGCTGACCCGTCGCCATCAAATCGGTGGGTCGATTGTCCGCAGGAGGCTCGCCGGGCGGACCGGACAGCGTCGTGGCGCACTCGGTTGGCGTGTAGCTGGAGTACTGCTTGTTCTTCCCCTTCCCGATGGTCGCCCTGACCCTGTAGCAGTACAGAATTTCCGCGGAGAGATCGTTGTCGGTGTACCCCGTCACGTTCGCCTTCACGCTCGCGATCTTCGAGAGCGGCCCATCGAGGCCCTTCGCTCGCTGAATCTCGAACCCGCTCTCGTCATCCGAGTTGTCATTCCACGTGAGCAGGATCTCGCTGCTTGATATCGCCACAACCTCAAGACCGGATGGCGCAGCGACCGCAGCAGAGGTGCCTACCGGCGTGCTACGTGCTCGGTTGAACCGCTCGTGCGTGTCGATGTACAGGTAGCGGTTCGGTTGCACGTACTCCACCAGCGGGTGACGCTGCAGGGCCGCCAGCCTGCCCTCCGGGACGACGGCAGAGAACCCTCGGACCGTGTGACTGTACGTGTGCCGAAGCTTGAGCCCGTGCGCCACCGCCATCTCCTTGGCGGTCGCTGCCGGACTCCGCACGCCATCTCTGAAGATGACGATGTACTGGCCCGGTATCACGTCCTCTGCCGGGGCACCTACGAGTTGCGGCGCAGCGATTTGTGCGGGGGGACCAAGAGACGATTCCTCATTACAACTCACGAGGAAGGCCGTCGCCGCGATGAGGGCGAACGGCCGCAGGCGGGTGGCGCTCATGAGACTTCTCCCGAGTCCTAGATGCTTCACTAACAGAGGAGCATGACACGATCCCCGGCCTGACCCGGACAACCAGGATCCGCCGGGCAGAACGTTACCTCCTCGGGATTTGTCTGTTTCGGTGTCTTAGCAAACCACTCAGAGAAGCACGTGGTATGCCAAGCGGCGAGCAACGTTGCATAAGGCTTCTGGTCGGTACGCTGTGGATATCCTGCAACGAAAGGCTAGGAAGGCGTTTCGGAACCTCGACTATCTTGGCGGCCCGCTGCGACCGTGGTCTCGTGGGCACACAGGCCAAACTCCAACAAAGACACCGTCTAGCGGCACGCCACTTGCCCCGCTGGCGCCGCAGCACTACAAGTAGCTGGCCGACGGGATGACAATGAGAAAGCGACTCGACACTGCAGGGCTCCTTCCCAATTGGGAGCACGTGAAGTGAGTTCCCGGCTCGGCCTCGAGCTCGGACCCCACACCATCCGCGCCGTCCGCTTTTCAGGCTTGCCTAGGTCGCAGGTGCGGACCCTGGAGGTGTCGTGGGATCCCGAGAATCCAGGCGAGGCGGTGGCCGCGGTACGCGCACACTTCGGCACCGCACGCCGGGTGTACGCAGCGGTCGACCTCTCCCTGCTCCGCGTTAAGCAGATCGAGCTGCCGCCGGTCCCGCTCGGTGAGAAGCGACGGATTCTCAGCCTCGAGCCCGACCGGTTCTTCGCCGTTCGCGGAGAGGAGTTGGCCTTCGCGCTTCAGTCGGAGGGCGACCTGGTGTTCGCGGGCCAGGAATCGTTAATCGCCGCCTGGATCGAAGCGCTCGGAAGGCTCGGACCCCTCGAGCGACTCGAGCCCGGGCCGGTCGCGTTCGCCCGGGCCATGGCGAAAGCGAACGCGAGCGACGGGCTGGCGCTGTACGCGGGTGACGACGACAGCGTGACCGTGCTACGGCTGGCGGACGGTCGAGTCGACTGGGTGCGCCGCCTGCCCGGCGACCTGTCCCAGGCGGTCCTGCGGTTGAGAAGCGACGACGAGACTGCCGCGGCCGGGCCGGTATACGTCGCGCCGTTGACCGACGAAATCGGCCAGGCGCTGGCCGAGGACTTTCCCAGCATCGATCCTCGGCCGCTCCCGACGCTCGCCAAACTCGACCCGGCTTATCTCACAGCGTTCGGCACCGGCCTGGCGACACAAGAGGGCTGGCGTGAATCGCTGCTAACAGCCGAGCTCGAGGGCACGCTCGGCCGGCGGCGTCGCGTGCGGCTGGGCCTGGCGGCGGCGGCCTGCGCAGCCGCTGTCGCCTTCGCGGTGCTGTCGCTCGAGGCCTCGCGTGTGCGAGCAGAGGAGCGACTGGACGAGCAGATCGCGCAACTGCAAGAGCGCGCTTCCAGCGCGCTCGCCTTGCAGCAGCAGGCCGAGGCGCTGGACCGCCAGGCGGACGCCGTCGTCGAGATCGAGAACACCCGTCCGAACCCGCTCGAAGGTCTGCTGGAGCTGAGCGAGGAGTTCCCGGAGGATGCCTGGATTCGCTCGATCCGCAGCGCCGGCGGCGAAGTGCAGATCGACGGCTACGCCGGCGACGCCGCCGCTCTGATCCCCCTGTTCGAGAACGACCCGCGCTTCGAGGACGTCCGCTTCCTCTCGGGCACGAGTCGCACCCAGTTCGGAAACGAGACGTATGAGAATTTTTCTCTGGCTCTCAGAGTGGTTCGCGCGCCTTGAGCCGCGGGAGCGGCGCGTCGTCGCCGGTGGCGCGATCGCCTGCGCGGTCCTGATCGTCGCGGTCTACGCAATAGTGCCGTTCGCCAGGCGCTGGTCCGATCGCGAGGCGGCGATTCAGGCGAAGGCGGAGCAGCTAGTGCGCCTTGAGAGCCTGGTGAACAGCGAGGAAGCGCTGCAACGCGCCGTGGCCGAGTTGGAGCAGGGGCGCAGCCGGCGCAGCCGCCGCCTGCTGGTCGGGACGACGCCCGCGCTGGCCGCCTCGACGTTACAGACGCTAGTACGCAGCTACGCCGAGGAGAGTCGCGTCACGCTCCAGCGCGTGAACCTGTCCGGGCAGGCCGAGCCGGAGGAGAGCGGGCTGGCGCCCGTGGGCCTACAGGTCACTGTGCAGGGCGACGTGTATGGGCTGGTCGACTTCCTGTACTTCCTCCAAAACGGCGAGAAGTTGCTGGTGATTGACGAGCTTCAGGTCAACTCGAGCCGACGGCGCGGCGTGGCTCAGCAATTGATGAGCTGGACCCTGCGGTTGCACGGCTTCTACGTCGAGGAGGGGCCGGCATGAAGTTCGAGACGACGAGTGTGCTCTACACTATCGCCATCGCGCTGGCGTTGGTCGGGCTCGCTTTGCGCCTGGTCCCGTCTCCCGTTTCCGGGAGCTCGGCGCCACCAGTCGCGCTCGTCGATCTCGCTCCCGGCACGACGACCGGCGAACCCAGCGCCGACCCTACCGAATTCCAGGCCATCGTGACCTCCAACATCTTCAGCCAGAATCGCCAGCCGCCCGCCGAACGCTACATACCGCCGGAGATGCAGGAACAGGTCGCGCCGCTGGTGCAGCCGACGACAGGCTTTCGCATGCGGCTCTTCGGCGTCGTGGTGGGTCCCGCCGGCACGGTGGCGCTTATCGACGCCGACCCGCGCATCCCCGGCGCCGAGGTCTACCGGCCGGGCGATGCGGTGGGCGATTCGCGCCTGATCTCGGTCAGCGACTCGGCCGTCGTGCTCGAGGGGCCGACCGGCCGCCGCGTCCTTTCCCTACCGTCCTCGAACCGCTGAACAGCGGCGCGCGGTGTGTCTGCTAGAGGTCTCGCTCGACCCAGTGGTGGATCTCTAGCCGCGACCCTTCTTCATCCAACAGTCCCTCGAGGTCGAACACCGCCTGGATCTCGTGGGTCAGCGGATGACCATCGGCCCATCCGCGGCTAACGATAAGGACACGACTCGGGACGGTCTGCAGACGCCCGATCTGGCCGGAGCCCGTACCACCGCCCTGCAAGAGCGAGTTCCTGACATCGTTCAGCGTGCCGAAAGTCCCCATTTGATCTCGGATACCCAACAAGCTGCGGCCGGTCGAGCCCGTCACCGCCGCCACGACCGGCTCCGGCGCCGTATTGATGTTCACACGGCCGTTGCTGCGGATGGTCACGAGAGGCGCCAGAACGTTCGCGATGGAGTCGGTGAACCCTTTGATCCGGGTCAGCTCGTCCAATCGTTGCAGCGGCCGGTTCGGCGGAACGAACACCGAGCCCGCCGCCAGATACTCCGCCGCCTCCGCCCCCTGGGGACGCGGTGAGTCGTTCTCGTCCTTCCAGTCCTGCAGCGCGTCGAGGAGCTCCGATCCCAGCCGCTCGCCGAACAACCCCTCGAAGAACGCCCGCAGAACCAGCTCGTCGGATACGTTCAAGTCGATCCGGGAGTTCAGGTCGAGCATCTCCACCTGGAACCACACCTGACCGATCCGCCGCTCGCGCAGTGCCGCCATCTCCTGGTCCAGACGCTGGAAGACCCGCGCCTGCTCCTCGATGGTCTCCGCCTGCCGCAGTAGCTGCTGGAGGCGCGTCGTGGCCGCCACGACTCCGCTCTCCGCCGCGTAGCGCGCCAACGACCTCGCCCTCAGGGTGCTTACGACGTCAACGCTCGACCGTGAAGCAGCTACCACGCCTACTGCGATGGCACCTAGAACGATCACCAGCCAGAGGACCAGCATGAGCGCCACGCCCTTGCGGTCGGATTTCAGGGCTGGCTGTAGCCGGCGTCCCGCCGCGGCTCTATCGGTCGTCCGATCCCCGCCTGCATCGCGCCTCACCACCGCACACCTCCCAGTGGCAGCCACAGGCGCTCGGACCGAGCCGCCGGTCCCTCATCGGTCCAGTAGGTGAGCTCCACGGCTGCGGGGACGAGGCGCGGGTAATCCCACGTGTCGCGCCAGCCCGCCGGCGGTTCAGGGTCAAAGACCCGGATACTCAGGCCGGTAACACCCGGGACGCCCACCACCCGTTGTGGCGGAGCGATCACTCCCACAGGCCGGGCCGACAGTACCAACCCCTCGGGCGAGGCCTCGAGAGTGACGACCCAGTCGGAGTCCGCGGTCAACGGGGGCATGCTCCCGGCGGTGACGAAGCTCACCCGGTCGGCGGGCCGTCCACCGACGAACCCATCTTCCAGAAAGAAGGCCGTATCGGCAAAGGTCGCCGCCGGCCGCGTGTTGCGGAAAGCCTCCTGCAGCGTGGCTCGCCAGGCCTGTCGGGCCCGGATTTCCCGCCCCCGCTCCCTCAACCGGTCCTGCGTGTCCATGGCCACTGCAGCCGCCCCATAGACCAGCATAGCCACGACACCGGTGAGCACGATGGCGATCATGAGCTCGAGCAGGGTGAAGCCTGATCCCGCCAGTCCGAGAACGTTGGGCCGCATGAAGCCGGCGCTTCTCATGGGCCTGCCTCGAATAGACGGCTAGCCGTGAAACTCCCACCCTCCGGCAGGTAGACGATCACGGTGACGAGCTGCAAGCCGGCGTCCCAAGGCCTGATCTCCACCGCCCGCTCGAAACCATCTACCAGATGCTGTCGACCCACCGGAATATTCTCCGGTTCGATCTTCACCGCCTCCATACCGTCCTCGGCGTAAGCCACGGCCTGCGACCAAACGTCCGCCTGGCGCGTGGCCCGGCTGGAGGCGGTGAACACCTCCAGGTAACCCAGCACCACCAACCCGAGGATCGCCAACGCCACCATTGTCTCCAGCAGCGTGAGGCCCGTGCCCTCACCTCGGCGCCGGGCCACCCTCGATCGTGCGCGGCGCTCGACCGCCGCTATCCGCCGCCACATCATGGTCGGTCGATCTCGCAGGTGAGCGGATCCACCTGGACCGTCGACGTCACTCGCAAGCTGCGCACGTCCAGCGCGCAGGTTCCGATGGGTGATAACACCAGCCTGAACCGTGGACCATCGTAGTCCGCCAGCTCACCCTCGGCCAAGGTGCCTTCTTCCAACGAGGCGGCGCCGGTCACCGACCACCGCCCGTCCGGGCCCATGTCGAGATGAAGGTTCTCGCCGCGGCGCTCCGCCAGTTGACGGGCTCCACGGACGACGGTGACCAAGCCGGATTCGTTCCTGTCCGGCGCGAGGAAGACCGGGGCGGCGAACGCCGCCGCCAAGCCCAGGAGCAGCAAGACGACGATGACCTCGACCAAGGTGAACCCCCTACGCGGGCAAGCCGGGCCATGAGCGGGGCCGGCCGACATCCGCAGCGAGATGGCACCTCGCTCGAACAGCGCGCCGCGGGGCGAAGCGCAATCCACCAGTTTGAAACGTGAACTTCCCAAAGAGGGGTACTCGACAGCTGGAGAAATCAAGTAAAAAAGCGCCCGGCACCTGCCGGGCAGGCTGATGATGCGAGCTGCGTGGAAAGGTGTCAACTTGTCGCCGCCGCTTCGGCTCCGCTTCGATTCATACTTGCCTGGCATAGAAGTTGACGCTAGAAGTAGCCGATGCTACGGAAGGTAGGGACTTACGAAGGCTCGACTCAGCTGCGATAGACCGGGTCGCCAAGCTCCGACGCACCCGTTCACTAGCCGGAGGTTTCCGTGAGACAGTATCGAAGTCAGGGGTTCGCAGTGCTCGCTGCGTCGACCCTCTTGTTCGCCGCCACTGCGCTGACCGGCCCCGGCTCGGCCCTGGCGCAGGGCACACGGCTCAACTACGTGAACGCCGATATCCGCGACGTGATCCGCTCGTTGGGCACCGTGCTCGGCGTGAACATCCTGCTCAGCGAGGAGGTCCCGGCCAAACGCGTTACCTACACTACGGCGCAGCCGGTTTCGCCGAGCGAGGTGGGCGCGGTGCTCGAGGCGATTCTCGAGAGCGAAGGCCTCGTGCTGGTGCAGCGCGGTCCGGTGGCCGAGGTCATGACCGTCGAGCGGGCGCCGGCCACGGGACCCATTCACATCGGCAAGCAGCTGCCGACCCCACCGCCGCTTGGCCTCATCACCCAGATCGTGCCGCTCCAGTTCATCAGCGCCGACGAGGCCATCGCGGTGATCAGCCAGCTCGCCAGTCCGCTGGCGCGGATCGAGATCGTGCCGCGCTCCAACTCGCTATTGATCACGGACCTGTCGAGCAACGTGTCGCGCTACCTGGAGCTGTTGAGCGAGCTGGACGTGCGCTCCGAGGGTGAGGGCGGGCTGCGCACCTACGTCTACCGGCTGAAGCATGCCAACGCCGCTGTCCTGGCTAACACGTTGGGCCAGATTTTCGGCGCGGCGGTCCCCTCGGTGCAGACGCCTACGCCAGCGCAGTCTCTAGCTGACCGCAGTCTGTCCAGCACGCTGGAGAGCTTCCAGCAGCGCGAGCTGCAGTCGCTGGAGCGGCGGCGCAGCATGGAGATCCCGATCCAGCTTCAGTTGACGGGTCCTGATACCGCGGGCGGGCCGGGCGCCGATGTGACCGGGCTGCTCGGCGCCACCACCATCGTCCCCGACCTAGCGACGAACTCCCTGGTCATCCGGACGGCTCCCCCGAACTATCCGGTGCTGCAGGAGACCATCGAGTCGTTGGACGTGCGGCCGGCGCAGGTGCTGCTGGAAGTGATGATCGCCGAAATCAGGCTGGATAAGTCCACCCAATACGGCATCAACTGGTTCGTTTTCACCGGAGGCGGCGACACCGAAGTCACCGGTCGGCTGGGAAGGCCGCAGTTCAGCGACAGCGCCTTGGCCGGTGTGGATGACTTCCTGGCCCGCGTGGTCCACTTCGGATCGGACATCGACGCCCGGGGCGTGCTGACTGCGCTCGGCGCCGAAGCCGACATCCAGGTCCTCTCCACCCCACACGTCCTGGCCCTCAACAACGAAGAGGCGCGTATCCTGGTCGGCAACGAGGTCCCCTTCAGCCAGTCGGCGCTGACGGGCATCGGCGGCGACCTGAGAGACCTTTCAGTCCAGTACCGAAATGTCGGCACGCAGCTGACCATTATCCCGACGATCAACGAGGATGGCTACGTCTCTTTCCGCATCCTCCAGGAAGTGAGTCAGCTCACCCAGCAAACGGTGGAAGCGGCCTTGGGCGCGCAGATCATTTCCACACGCGAGGCCGAGACCAGCGCGCTGGTGGCCGATGGACAGACCGTCGTGATCGGCGGCCTCATAGATACCCAGGACGAAGTCGTAGAGAGCGGAGTGCCACTACTCAAGGACATACCGCTGCTTGGTTACCTGTTCAAGAGTCAGACGACCAGAAAGGTCCGTACAGAACTGGCGATATTCGTCACGCCGTTTGTGGTGTTCAGCGACGAGGATGCGGCCGAACTCCTGGAGCGCGAACGCGGCCGCATGCGGAACCGCGAGGACGTCGAGCAGGCTCTGCCGCCGCGCCAGTAGGGAAGCGACTGACCGCCGCTCCCTCCGGTACAGTCCTTGGGGGCACTCGACACGGCTTCAAGTGACGATGTCGGGCAGGCCGTGCTCGCACCAGTGCCTACCGTACTGCCGACGCTTCAGGCTTCAGATCGTCTAAATACTGGGGTATCCCAAGGGGGGTCCCAACCTGAACCCCTTGAAAACCGTAGCGTCTCCAGGGACACCCAGTCCACCTTCTGTCCAAGTAAGCCCCCCTTCCGCAGACGGGCCCTGTCTAGCGGCGTCGAAAACCTTCAGCGGTGAACGCGCGCTGGAGAGGTGCCAGCAAGTGAAATCGGAAGGCGTGTGACTGGAATCTCCCTGTATTCTCGTGGCGTCTACGAGTCGACACTTGTGGCGGGCGATCTACAACGCCGGTCCTGAATGCAACGGTTTCACAGCACTAGAATCCCGCGGCGTGACGATCGCGGCCCAGCCTGTCAAGCTGCTGTCCAGGTAAGTGGCTACCGGGCCAGAGAGCGTTCGCTCGTTCCTTGGACCGAACATGAATACGAACCTCAGGGCTTGACTTAAGCACACTTTTTGCCACACTTCGCACTTTGTTTCCAACAGCATAAGTATAATAAGACCAATTATTTATTAACTCAGTTCAGGGATCGAGTGTGACTGAGAGCCCCAACCAGCTCTTCTCGGCACCCGGAATCGTGCGGATTGCGGGTGCCGCGTTCGTGGCGCCTGCGAGCCACCCAAGTCGTCGTACCGAGTGCTCAGCTACTTACGCGACGCGACCGGGCCCGTCCGACTCCTGCTCCGCCCCGAGCTTCCACGGGCCGGGTCTGTCTCAATCGGCGATGGATGGTGTTCGCGCCGTGCGTCACAAGATACCGACGGACTCACCGCCGATCCCTAATGTGAGATTTCTTCTTTCGTTCGATTCACCCCGCAACCACCAGATGGAGGCACCATGAAACTCACGAGGCGAGATTTCGCCAAGGTAAGCGCGCTGGCCGGCGCCGGCGTGATGACCCCGGCGTGGGCGCGCCGTGCGCTGGCCGCGGCGCTGCCGGCGAGCGTACCCCTTAGCGACCCAGCTTTGCAGCCGAAGTTCGTCAATTTAGTGCCCGACGCCCTAGCACCTGGCTTCATCTATCGGCCCAACAAGAAGACCGGCGAATATTCAGTCACAGTCGCCAAGGCGAAGCAGGCCACCGGGTTGATTAATCCTGCCACCGGTAGGGCACTCAAGACCGACGTATGGGGCTACGGCGACTCCAAGGATGGAGTGATCACATGGCCGGGCCGTACTTTCCAAGTGAAAAGCGCAAGTGCAGGGGGACCCGACGAGACAGTAGTGAACTGGTTCAACGGCCTGAAACCCGTGACCGAACACCTGCTGCCGGTGGACACCAACCTACATTGGTGCTACAGCCTACACAACTACACAGGTTACGACTTTACCAACGCCGGTGTGCCGATTATCACCCACCTGCACGGCGGTCACACGGACTTCCAGTACGATGGTAATCCGGAGTTCTTCTACGGCGTGGAGGGCCGGAATCAGGTCACAGGACCCCAGTGGGACAACGTACCTGGCGGCTTCACCACCAAGTTCCGCTACGACAACAACGTGCGGGCCGGGAACCTGTGGTACCACGACCACGCCCTGGGAATCACGCGGCTTAACGTCTATGCGGGCTTGGCAGGCTTCTACTTCGTCCGCGATGAATTCGACACGGGCCTCCCAGTCGGAAAGAAAGGCGGCAACCCACTCGGTCTGCCGGCCTGGCCCTACGAGAAGGCCTACGCCATCCAGGACCGCATGTTCACGGAAACGGGCGAGCTGTTCTACCCGGCCTTCCCAGACGATCCGTTCTACGAAGACTTCATTACTGGCGAGGGCGCAATCCTGCCTGGCGACAAATTCCCCAACGGCGGCCCCACCGCGCTGGCCGAGTTCTTCGGCGACCACATGGTGGTCAATGGCGTGATCTGGCCGAAGGAGAATGTGGAGCCGCGTAACTATCGGATGCACCTGCTTAACGGCACGGACAGCCGCTTCATGGTCATTCAGTTCGTGGCCGTAAACGCCGGCGATACCGATTTCACCAATGCGGGTTTGCCGATTCCATTCTGCGTCATCGGCAGCGACCAGGGTCTGGGCGCCGCCACGACGACGGACACTCTCGTCTTCGAGCCCGGCAGCCGCTACGACATCGTCTTCGACTTCTCCGACCAGGCTTTGGCCGGCAAGCGAGTCATTATGAAGAACTTCGGCTGGGACGCGCCGTTCGGGGGTGACTTCGGTGCGAACCCGGGAGACGGAGATGTGTTCGACAACCGGCAGACCGACCGCATCATGGCATTCGACGTGGTCTTGCCGCTCGACAGGAAGGTGCCGGATGCGTTCGATCCTAGCAACATTAATTTCGGTCCGAACGTAGGTACTCCGGGTCCAAAGCGGCAGGTAGCGCTGTTCGAAGGCAAAGACGAGTTCGGGCGACTCCAGCCTCTGCTCGGCGCCAATACCGGCACGGAAGCTGCCCCCATTTGGAGCGCCATCGCCTGGCACAGCCCCACGACGGAGAACCCGGCCCTGGACACGACGGAGGAGTGGGAAGTCTACAACTTCACTGGAGATGCGCACCCGGTCCACCTGCATCTGGTGCACTTCCAGATCATGGGCCGCAACGCTATCACTTATGACTCCGATGACGGGGATCCCGGCCAGCAAGTGCCCCAGCACAATGGCGAGTTCGGTGTTGCCCCGACGATCACGAACGTGACTGTCGGGGGTGGGGTGAACCTCGGCCCCAACGACGGGTACGTCGAAAACGCGCCCAAGGACATGGTCACTGCGCTACCCGATCAGGTCACTCGGATCAAGGCGACCTTCGACAAGCCCGGCCGCTACGTCTGGCACTGCCACATCCTGTCCCACGAGGACCACGAGATGATGCGCGTGCTGCACGTCGGGCCAGGCGCCTGATCACGGTCCTGAACCTCAACTGCAAAGAGGGCCGCCTTTTGGCGGCCCTCTTTCTTCTTACGGGCGGAAATGACGCGCCGGCCAGACGAGAGAGACGAGCTCCGCGCCAAGCTCCGGCTAGCTGATGGCCTCCGGCTGCTGTGGGTTGGGATCCTGACCGATCAGTACGCTGGTATCCGCGACGGATGGGCCTGACTCGCCGGGCTCGTCAAAGGACAGCTGCCCGTCCTGAAGCCGCACGCCGGACAGGACCACGGCGAGGACTTCGTGGAGCGTCTCCACGAAGTGGAAACGCAGCTGGCACTTGACCTCCTCCGGGATGTCCTCGATGTCGTGCTCGTTCTCCTTCGGCAGGATGATCTCGAAGATCCCGGCCCGGCAGGCTCCAAGCACCTTCTCCTTTACACCGCCGATGGGCAGCACTCGACCGGTCAACGTGAGCTCGCCGGTCATCGCTATGTCGTTGCGCACCGGTCGATCGGAGAGCGCGCTGACCAGCGTCGTGGCCATCGTGATGCCCGCCGATGGACCCTCCTTCGGCACGGCCCCCGCCGGCACGTGCACGTGAACGTCCACGTCCTTGAACCGCTCCTCTGCGATGCCCAGCTCCGCGTGGTGTGTCGTGGCGTACGTGAGCCCGGCGCGGGCGCTCTCCTTCATCACATCGCCCAGCTGCCCGGTCAGCACCAGCTGCCCGTTACCCGGGAAGATGCTCGCCTCGACGAAGATGATGTCGCCGCCCACCTGGGTATACGTCATCCCGGTGGCGACGCCGACCTGCGGCTC
>JBDHHL010000027.1:0-17848 GCA_039589375.1 Gemmatimonadota bacterium
AGTCGGCCTTTTGCATCGGGCGCAATTTCTCGATGGCCGTCGTCTGCTCCTCGGGCGTGCCGGCCAGAATCATGTCGCGTACTATGGGCAACCGGTCGGCCGCGTTGAACATGCGCTCGGTGCGGCAGAGACCGATGCCTTGAGCGCCCATCTCACGGGATTGAGCGGCGTCATCGGGCGTGTCGGCGTTGGCCCGCACGCCGAGCGTGCGAATCTCGTCGGCCCACTCGAGGACTCTCTTCATCTCGACGCCGTACTCCGGGTCTACCGTCGGCACGACGCCCATGTAGACGGCACCCGAGCCACCGTCGATCGTGATGACATCCCCTTCTGTGAGGCGCCGTTCGTTGACGAACGCTACCCGCTCTCGGTCGTTGATCACGATCTCCTCTGCGCCGACGATGCACGGCTTGCCCATACCGCGGGCGACAACGGCCGCGTGGGACGTCTTGCCGCCACGGCTGGTGAGGATGCCCTTGGCCTGGAAGAACCCGTGAATATCATCCGGCTTGGTTTCCTCGCGGACCAAGATCACCGACTCTCCGGCGCGCCCCTGCCTTTCCGCTTCGTCGGCGTCGAAAACCACCTTGCCGTGGGCCGCCCCCGGCGAGGCAGGCAGCCCCGTGGAGATGGGCTGGGCGTCTGCGTTCGGGTCGATCCGTCTGTGCATGAGCTGCTCGAGATGATCGGGGCTGATACGCAGCAGCGCCTCTTCCGTCGTGAGGACGCCCTCCTCGACCATGTCCACGGAAGTCCTGACAAGCGCGGTCGCGTTCATTTTGCCGTTCCGGGTCTGCAGCATGTAGAACGTGCCCCGCTCGATGGTGAACTCAAAGTCCTGCACTTCGTGATACTGCTGTTCCAAGGTGTGCCGGACCGCCTGGAGCTCGTTCCACATGTCCGGCATCTCATGCTCGAGCTGGGCGATCGGCTGGGGCGTCCGAATCCCGGCCACGACGTCTTCGCCTTGGGCGTTGGTGAGGTATTCGCCGTACAGGACGTCCTCGCCGGTCCCCGGGTCACGAGTGAAGGCGACGCCGGTTGCGCTGTCGTCCCCCATGTTGCCGAACACCATGGTGCAGACGTTGACCGCCGTGCCGTTTGCCATGTCGGGCGTAATCTTGAACTCTCGCCGATAGTCCACGGCGCGCTTGCCCATCCAGGAACCGAACACCGCTTCGATCGCCAACTGGAGCTGCTGGGCGGAATCCATTGGGAACTCGGCGCCCGCTTCGCGTTGGATGACCTGCTTGAACTCCTCGCAAATGCCCTTGAGCGTGTCGGGTGTCAGCTCGTGGTCGAAGCTCGCGCCTTGCCGCTCTTTGGCGCTCTCCAGGATCTCGGCGAAACAGTGCTCGTCGATATCCATGGCGATCGCTCCGAACCCCTGGATGAGGCGGCGATAGGCGTCGTACGCGAAACGCGGGTTACCCGTGGCCTGGCCGAACCCCTCTACGACCTGGTCGTTCATGCCGAGGTTGAGAATGGTGTCCATCATGCCCGGCATCGATAGGGCTCCGCCCGACCGAACCGAGACGAGCAGCGGATTCTCCGGATTGCCGAACGTCTTTCCGGTCTTCCGCTCCAGCTCCTCCATATTTGCTCGGACCTGGTCCATGAGGCCGTCCGGGAGACGCTCGCCGGCGGTGTAGTACTGGCGGCAGGCCTCCGTGGTAATAACGAACCCGGGTGGCACTGGGAGCCCAATCTGGGTCATTCGGGCCAGTCCCGAGCCCTTGCCCCCGAGCAGCTGTTTGTCTCCGCTGTCGGCTTCCTCGAACGTGAAAACGTATCTCGTCTCGCCCATTTCCTCTCACCCCTCCGGATACGGCTGGCAGGTTGTAACGGAAGTATGCTAATGTAGACCCATCCACGGCTACACGAAATCGGGCACCGGACCCGACTCCAGAGTCGCACAACTGGGAGTTTCGCCGCTCCCGAGCTTTCGTCAAGGGGCTCTTGGTAGCAAGTGGTATACCGCTTCCGGCCTCTCTTGACCGCACGCAGGCCTGGGGGCTACGGTCGTTGGGTCGCCGAGCAGGAATGGGACGCCCCGGTAGCGGGCTGTCTGGAGGAGCAGCATGCGAACGCTGTTGACCGTCGAGCGCGGCACGATAGTGCACTACGCTAAGTGGTGGGCTGTAGCGGCTCTGGCCCTGGCTGGCATCGTCTGGATCGTCGTCGCGGCGCTGAGGCATTCTCCGGTGGAGATCGCCAGCGACGGACCGATCGCAGACTGGCCATCGTACGGTGGCGATCCATACGGGACCCGCTACTCACCCCTCACGCAGATTACGCCGGAAAACGTCGAGCACCTCGAGATCGCTTGGACTTACCGGACAGGTGATGTGTCCGACGGCACCCAGTACAGCCGTAGGAGCTCTTTTGAAGCCACGCCGATCCTATTCAACGGAACGCTCTACGTCAGCACCCCATTCAGTCGGGTCATTGCTCTCGATCCCGAATCCGGCGCGGAACGCTGGAGTTTCGATCCGGGGATCGATCTCGAGGAGAGATACTCCGAGAGCCTGGTGTCGAGAGGTGTAGAGGCGTGGGAAGACCCCAACGGGAGTGAAGGGGAGGCGTGCTACCGCAG
The DNA here is from genome assembly GCA_039589375.1 of Gemmatimonadota bacterium. Classification (GTDB taxonomy): domain Bacteria; phylum Gemmatimonadota; class Gemmatimonadetes; order Palauibacterales; family KS3-K002; genus JASFMO01. The sequence continues at coordinate 2,597 of JBDHHL010000027.1, forward strand.
GATCTTCTTTGCCACGCTCGACGCCCGGCTGCTAGCCCTCGATGCGGATAGCGGGCGTCCGTGCGAGAGCTTCGGCGTGGGCGGTGAGGTGGATCTCAAGGTAAACGTCGGTGACATCGAGCACGGACAGTACGAGGTCACATCCCCACCCGTCGCTATGGGTGACGTGGTCGTGGTGGGATCGGCGCAGGGCGACAACCGGGCCGTTGAGCTGGAGCGCGGAGATATAAGGGGATTCGACGCCCGGACCGGCGAGCTCCGCTGGACGTTCCAGCCGGTACCGAAGACCCCGGAATCGCCGGGTTGGGAAGCGTGGGAAGCAGAGAGCGCCCGCCGCACCGGAGCCGCCAACGCGTGGGCGCCACTCGCCTCGGATCCGGAGCGCGACCTCGTCTTCATACCGACAGGAAGCGCCGCACCGGACTTCTACGGCGGCGAGCGTCCGGGCAGCAACATCTTCGCCAACTCGCTCGTGGCGCTCAGGGCTTCCAGCGGCGAGCTGGTGTGGTACTACCAGATGGTCCATCACGATCTGTGGGATTACGACCTGGCCTCTCAGCCAACGCTGGTCACGGTCCGCCGCGATGGTGAGGAAATCCCGGCCGTCGTCCAGGCCACCAAGATGGGCCACGTTTTCGTGCTGCACCGGGAAACGGGCGAACCCGTGTTTCCGGTGGAAGAGCGACCTGTGCCGGCCAGCACCGTGGATGGTGAGGAGGCCTGGCCGACACAGCCATATCCCGTCAAACCGCCACCGCTGCTTCCCGAGCAGATGACGCCGGACTCGGCTTGGGGACTGACGCCGTGGGGTCGCGGCAAGTGTCGCGAAAAGATGGAGCGCCTGAGGTACGAAGGGATCTTCACGCCGCCCAGCATCGAAGGCACGCTGGAGTATCCGAGCATGATCGGCGGTGCCAACTGGGGAGGCGTGGCGGTCGACCCGGTGCGCAGGTTGCTGGTCCTCAACCTAAACCGCTTCGCGAGCTGGGTACGGCTCGTGCCGCGCGACGAGTACGACGACGCCCGACGCGCGCCCGACGCCGAAGGCGACTTCACCGCGCAGCGGGGCACGCCGTACGGCATGAACAGGGAAGGCGGTTTCGTGGGCCCCGCGGGCGTGCCCTGTACACCGCCGCCCTGGGGGAAGCTGGTGGCGATCGACCTGGACGCAGGCGACGTGCTTTGGGATGTGCCGCTCGGTTCGATCCGTGATTTGGCGCCCGTGCCGATGCCGATCGGGTGGGGCACACCCAACCTGGGTGGTCCGGTACTGACGGCTAGCGGTCTCGCATTCATTGGCGCTGCGATGGATGACTACCTGCGAGCGTTCGACGCCGAGACCGGGGAGGAGCTGTGGAAGGGGCGGTTACCAGCGGGCGGCCAGGCGACGCCCATGACTTACCGCCTGCGCCCGGCTGGGAGGCAATTCGTCGTCATCGCTGCGGGTGGTCACGGGGGGCTCGAAACCACTCTGGGGGACCACCTGGTGGCGTTCGCGCTACCCCAAGAGTAGAAGTCGATCTAGCCTCGATCGGTGCGTGTCTTATAGACCTCGCGACTCTGCTCGTCGGCTTGATCGCAGTCCTCACAGTCGGACCCAAGCTCCTCGCACGGCACGCCATCGGCCTGAGCTTCTTCACACGGCGGACCGCCCGTATCAAGCACCTTCCGAGATTCGGTCTGAGCTTCGCCCTCGGGTCGTTCCATGAGCCCTCACAGACAGAAGGGTAGTGTCTCGTACTAATCGCCGCAGCTCACCCACAAGCTAAATCTAGACCACAGTAGACGTGTTGGCAAAGAGAAGGCGCTGCGCTGCGGGCTAGGCAGGCCGTCTACGGCCCATTGCAGCCATATAGTTAACCAGGTTATTGTTGGCCCACTTCAGTCGGGACAGGCATCATGGCGAACCTTACTCCAGGGCGAACTGGAGAGGATCTCATAATGGCTACCAGCCGCGTTCAATTGATTCAGGATGTCCTAGGAAGCGCCCACATCTTCTCCTCAGCTGTGAACGATCTAATGCAGGAACGACTGCACGCGATCATCAGCGAGCAGCTCACCTTCGCACAGATCAAGCTCCTCAAGCTCATCGCGCGCTCGGACACATACAACATCAGTCAAGTAGCATCCTTCCTTGCTGTCAGCAGCGCTGCGGCCAGCAAGGCCGTCGACCGGCTGGTGCGGCGGAATCTGCTGCGCCGCACGGAGGCGGAGAGCGATCGGAGAGCAGTGGAAATCGCGCTGACTGGCGAGGGCAAGCGGGTACTGAGCGAGTACGAGCGGGTAACCAACCAAGTGTTGGAGGAAATCTTCGGTGCGGTCCCGCCGGAAGGCCTTCGAGAGATAGCCGAGCATCTCGACCATCTGTCGATCAAGCTGGTCGACCATGAGGGCGGACAAGGCGAGGCCTGTTTCCGCTGCGGAATCTACTTCCGGGAGAAGTGCTTGCTGCGCAGCAAGGGGCACCGCCTCTGCCACTTCCACCTTCGGGCAGGTGGCGCGGCACAGACCTTCGAGGACGCTGACTGGGATAGCGGTTCGAAGCGTGATCCGGCCAGTTCATGATCCTTCGCCGGCTTGACACTGCCGTCTGACATGCGGCTACTAGAGTATCGAGCCGCCCAATCGCCCCCGCATCTTTCTTCCTCTTGATGCGCCTCAGCCCCGGCCGTCGCAACATGTCGAGAGAGTGTTTACCGGGCAGGATGCTTAACTTAGTTTAGTAGTACACCGAGCTAATCCCAGACCGAGAATCTTGGACGGACGCGAGGCCGTTTGCCTGGCTTCGATGGCCGTGTCCGAGGCAGAAAGTCATATTCGCGAGCATAGATCTGGCGACTTGTGTCGACGATCCAGTCTTCCACCACAGGCATAGGGGGGAACGATGCGCTGCAAACTCGCCCTGGCGGTGACGACTCTGGTGCTGGTCGCACTAGTTGGATGCAAGAAACAGGAGACCGAGGCCGAGATACAGGCGCGCAAAGCTGCGGCCGGCGCCGACACGGTGAGAATGGCCGAAGCGGCTTACGCCGCCGCGGCCGTCGATACGATCACCTGGGAGAGCGAGGAGGCACGGCTGGAACGCGGCGGCGTGGTGTACCGGGCGAGCTGTGCAAAGTGCCACGGTCCGGGCGGCGGCGGCAACGGCGAAGCGGCTCTTCAGAGGCAGATCCCGGTACCGTCGTTCGTCGCACCCGACTGGCCTCTTGCCGGAGACATCGAAGCGATTCGGCGCGGAACTTTCGTCGGGCACACGGGGGAGAGCTTCGAGGGGTACACGCGGCAGATGCCTAACTGGGGCTTGGTGACCGGCATGAGGATCAAGGACATCGATGCCGTGGCCGCTTTCATTGCCGAGAACTTCGGTCCGGCACCGAGTGAGGAGTAGAAAAGAGCGGGTAGGCTGATCAGCCGCCGTCGCGAATCGGGACCTACGGCGCGATGCCGGTCGAGCCTCGTGCTGTAGGTCCTTTTGCTGCTGTTGAATCCTGCGCGGAGGACATTCACGATGAGATTCCTTCCTAGCCTAGCGGTAGCCGTCGCCTTGGTGGCCACCGGATGTGGTGAAGTTGGCGAGAGCGGCAAGAGCGTAGCCGCCGCCCGTCTAGACAAATACGCGACGGTGGAGCTGAAAGCGGACCTGAGCCACCTGTCCGATGCGGAGCGCCAGATGATCCCGCTGCTGATCGAGGCGGCCAAGCAGATGGACTCGATCTTCTGGAAACAGGCGTACGGCGAAGCCGACATCCTGAGAGAGATCGACGACCCCGCGACGAAGCGGTACGCGGCAATCAACTACGGTCCGTGGGATCGGCTGGAAGGCGATGACCCGTTCGTTGACGGAGTAGGGAAGAAGCCATTGGGCGCCAATCTCTACCCAGCCGACATGACGGTCGCGGAATTCGAGACCGCGGTGGCTCGAGATCACGCCCTTCGCAGTCTGTACACGCTGGTTCGGCGCGGGGACGACGGCTCGCTCATCGCCGTTCCCTACCACGAAGCGTTCGCCTCGGAGGTCGCCGCCGCCGCCGAGAAGTTGCGGGCCGCCGCCCAGCTTGCCGAGGACCCAGGACTCAAGACGTATCTCGTACTACGCGCCGACGCGATGCTCACTGACGAGTACCGAGAGAGCGACTTGGCTTGGCTCGATATGAAGGACAACACGATCGACATCGTCATCGGCCCGATCGAGACCTACGAGGATCAACTTCTTGGCTACAAGGCGGCCCACGAGGGCTACGTACTGATCAAGGACAAGGAGTGGAGTGAAAGGCTGTCGCGGTTCTCTGAGTACCTACCCGGCCTACAACGCGGGCTTCCAGTGCCAGAAGAGTACAAGAGCGAGATGCCTGGCACCGACGCGGAGTTGAACGCTTACGACCTCGTCTACGCTGCGGGCGACGGCAATGCTGGCTCGAAAAGCATCGCCATCAATCTGCCGAACGACGAATCCGTACAGCTCGAGAAAGGAACACGTCGTCTTCAGCTCAAGAACGCGATGCGAGCGAAGTTCGACAAGATCCTCGTGCCCATCGCCGACGAACTGATCGCGGAAGACCAGCGCGAACACATCTCCTTCGATGCGTTCTTCACGAACACGATGTTCCACGAGGTGGCACACGGGCTCGGGGTCAAGAACACGATCACAGGCCAAGGCACGGTCAGACAGGCGCTGCGAGATCACGCGTCGGCGATCGAGGAAGGTAAGGCGGACATCCTGGGCCTCTACATGGTCACTCGCCTTTTCGAGGCCGGACTACTGACTGAGGGGGATATACGAGATAACTACGTTACGTTCGTGGCCAGCGTCTTTCGCTCTGTGCGCTTCGGCGCCTCGAGCGCACACGGTAAGGCCAACATGGTTCGCTTCAACTTCTTCGAGCAGATGGGCGCTTTCACGCGTGACGAGACTACCGGCACCTATCGTGTCGATATGGAGAAGACGCGAGAGGCGATCACAGCCCTTTCGGGAGTCATCCTCACGCTACAGGGCAAAGGGGACTACGAGGCGGCCGCTAAGCTGATAGGCGACCTTGGCGTGATCGGCCCGATGCTGCGAGGGGACCTCGACCGCCTCGAGAGCTTGGGTATCCCCGTGGATATCGTGTTCGAGCAAGGGATGTCCATTCTCGAGACAACATGAGATATAAAGCTCTAATCGGTTGCGCCGTAATAGCGTACGTATCATTCACGGTGACAGGGTGCGGGCGGCGGCCGCCGGAAATTTCGTCGGGCGTCTCGTGGGACCTGGCTTCACACCGGGCACGTGTTCTGTCCGACATCCGATACGAGATCGCTCTCTCCGTACCTCAGTCCGACGACGAGCCGATCCGGGGCCGGGAGACCGTTTCTTTCCGTTTGAGCGATCGTCGCTGGCCGCTGGCGATCGACTTCGAGCAAGCGCCCGCGAATGTTCTGGCCGTAAGGGTCAGCGGCGAAGCGGTGCCCTACGACGCGGTGGACGGGCACATCGTGCTTCCCGATTCAGTATTGATCGAGGGGCAGAACTCGCTCGAGATCGAGTTTTGGGCCGGAGACAATTCGCTGAATCGGAATCCGGAGTTTCTCTATACTCTCTTCGTCCCCGACCGCGCGCGCTTCGCCTTCCCGTGCTTCGACCAGCCCAATTTGAAAGCGCGGTTCCAGCTCGAACTCGAGCTTCCGGACGGTTGGATAGCGGTTGCCAACGGAGAGGAGTTGAGGTCGGAAGAGGAGGGGGGTCACATTTATCGGTTCGCCGAGACGAAACCGATTAGCACGTACCTATTCTCGTTTGCCGCCGGCGTATTCGAAGTGGTTTCGGCCGAACGTTCGGGCCGCACGATGCGCATGTTACATCGCGAGACCGACACTACCAAAGTGGCGCGCAACGTCGATGCAGTCTTCGATCTACACGAAGCTGCGCTTAACTGGCTGGAAGACTATACCGGGATCGAATATCCGTTCGATAAGTTCGACTTCGTGCTGGTTCCGTCGTTTCAATACGGAGGAATGGAGCACCCAGGGGCGATAGCCTATAGAGCTTCGAGCCTGTTTCTAGACGAGTCCGCTACACAGAATGCTCAGCTACGGCGCGCGAGTTTGATCGCGCACGAGACGTCGCACATGTGGTTCGGCGATCTCGTGACGATGGAGTGGTTCAACGATGTGTGGATGAAAGAGGTCTTCGCCAACTTCATGGCGGCGAAGATAGTGAACCCATCCTTCCCCGAGATCGACCACGAGCTTCGTTTCCTGCTCGCCCACTATCCGGGCGCCTATGGTGTGGATCGGACGGAGGGGGCCAACCCGATCCGCCAGCGCCTGGACAACCTGAACCAGGCGGGCACCCTGTACGGTGCGATCATCTATCAGAAGGCGCCGATCGTAATGAAGCAGCTCGAGCGGTTGATCGGTGAAGAGACGCTGCGCGACGGGCTGCGCGACTACCTCGGCGCTTACAGCTTCGGGAACGCTTCCTGGTCCGACCTCATAGAGATCCTAGACGCTACGACCGAGGAAGACCTGGCGTCGTGGAGTCGAGTCTGGGTGGACGAACCGCGGCGGCCTACGATAGTTGCATCGCGCTCTGTAGACGATCAGGGCCACATCGCTTCGTTGGTCGTCGGCCAATCCGACCCGGAGGGGCGCAGCCGCACATGGAACCAACAACTGAATGTTCGCTTCGGCTATGAGCACACGTCTCGCACATTTCCGATTCGGGTCAATTCGACGACCGTTGCGGTCCCTGACGCCGTCGGGCTACCGGAGCCTGACTATATCATCCCGAATGGTGAAGGGGTCGGGTACGGTCTACTGGCGCCGGATTCGGCCAGCCTCGAATACTTCCTCGACAACACAGCGTCGTTGTCGGAGCCGCTGACGCGAGGCATCGTATGGCTTTCGCTGTGGGATGCTATGCTGGAAGGACAGGTTGCCCCGGAGCGCCTGCTCGATCTGGCCATCGCCGCTCTGAAATCCGAGACGGACCAACTACTCGTCCAACGAGTGCTCGACTACTTGCAGTCGGCCTACTGGCGCTTCCTGCCCGCGGACGTGCGGCATCGCCGCGCGCCGGAAGTGGAACAGCTCTTGTGGCATCTGATGGAGGGGGCTCGCGGGCCGAGTCTGAAGGCGGCGTACTTCAACACGTTTCGCTCGATGGCGCTGACGGATAGCGCGTTGGCTCTGCTCGTAAGTGTTTGGGACAAGGAATACGAGATCGAAAGTCTGCCGCTCTCTGAGGACGATTATACTCGCCTTGCCCTCGAGCTGGCTGTGCGTGAGGTCGAGGGATGGAACCGCATACTCGGTGAGCAAAGCCAGCGGATCGAGAACCCAGACCGGAAACGGCAGTTCGAGTTCGTACAACCGGCTTTGTCCGCCGATCCCGATGTCAGGGACCGGTTCTTCGCGGAACTCTCGGAGGTTGAGAACCGCGAGCACGAGCCGTGGGTGTTGGAGGCGGTTCGCTACCTGCACCACCCGTTGCGGGCAGCGTATTCCCAGAACTACATCCTCCCCAGTCTGGAGCTGCTGCATGAGATCCAGGCAACGGGCGACATCTTCTTCCCGAAGAACTGGCTGGACGCCACGTTGGGTGGCCACAATACGTCCGCGGCGGCAACTGTCGTCCGAGACTTCCTGCAGCGGCGTCCAGACTATCCGCCCAAGTTGAGGGGAAAGATCTTGCAGTCGGCGGATGGCCTATTCCGGGCTGAGAAGATCCTGGAGGCCGCCAGTTAGTACTCGACCACACCGATATTGACGTGATGCGGGCTTTGAATTTGGCGGCTTCAAAGCCTGCCTCAAGTCAAACCGCCAGCTGCCCCTTTCTCATACGTCATCACTACTGTGGCTGACCGCTAGAACCGCTGCCTAGGGGCTCTCCTCCTCGGTCAATTCCATCGGCATGACGACCCCGCTCTCGATGGCGCGATGGACGGGACAGCGATGCGCGATCTCCAACAGCCGCGCTCGCTGTTCTTCATCCAGCGGTCCGACAAGTTCCAATCGCTGGGCGATTTCATGCAGCATCGGGTGACCGCTTTCGGACTTGGGCGCCTCCGCCGCCTGAAACCGTTGGTGCCGCAGCCGTACACCGATTTCCTCGAGCGGCCATTCTTTGCGGTCGGCGTACATGCGCAGCGTGATGGTCGTACAGGCGCCGAGCGCCGCCATCAGAAGCCCGAACGGCGTGGGGCCCGTGTCGGTGCCCCCAGCGGTTTCGGGTTCGTCGGCAACGAGCGCGTGGCCGGCGGCGAAGATCTCGGTGTGGTAGCGGGCGCGCCCTGTCCGCACCACGACCTCTCCGTGCGGCACGGCGACGCCCGCGGGCGCTCCAGGTACACCCAGGTAGCGGGCCGCCCAAGCGGCGATGACGGCTCCGACATACTCGGAATCCTCCGCCCGAGAAAGCAGGTGGTCGGCGCCCTCGAGCGATACGAAGCTCTTTGGCTCCGCGGCCGATTCGTACAGCTGGTGGGCGTTCTCCACGCCGACGATGGCGTCATTGGGAGAATGGAAGACCAATAGCGCCCGCTCCAACCCGCGGATGACCTCCGACATGTTCTGTTCATTGAGGTCGTCCAGGAACTGCTTTTTGATCGTGAACGGGCGGCCGGCCAGCAGAACTTCCGCCTCACCGCACTTCTCGATGTCTTCCAGCGAACTCCTGAGGTGGCGTTTCACGTGTTGCGGCTCGGCCGGCGCGTTAATGGTCACGACGGCCCGACAAGAAGGAACGCGATGGGCAGCCTGCAGTACAGCCGCACCTCCCAGCGAGTGGCCGATGAGGATTGAGGGCGCCTCGTACTCGCGCGCCAAGAAGTCCGCAGCGGCGACGAGGTCATCGACGTTCGAGGAGAATGTCGTGTCGGCGAAATCGCCCTCGCTTTCACCCAGGCCGGTGAAGTCGAATCGCAAAACGGCCACATGAGCTTGGGCGAGCGCCCGACTGATGTTGACCACCGCTTTGTAGTTCTTGGAGCATGTGAAGCAGTGAGCGAATATGGCCCAGGCCAGCGGCTTCTCGTCGGCCGGAAGCTCGAGTCGCGCCGACAACATCGCCCCGCCGGCACCTTCAAAAGTCAGTCTCTGTCTCTGCATACGAGTGCACGCCAGTCGTTAAGAGTTGCGAAGGTCAGGGAGGTCGAAACGTCTCGCCGCCCTCTTCCGTAGTGACAGCAGAGTCTAATAGAATGCCCTTACCCAGCAAACAGCCACTAGCGCGAATCGCATCCAGAGCCTGTTGCACGACAAGATCCCAGTTCCCCGCGCGGATGAAAGGAGCGGAGACATGTCCCGGTCACTGATACTTCTCGCTTCGTTGATGATCGCATTTTCTGCCACAGCGACAGCTCAAAGCGCAGCTGACTCTGCAGCGATTAAGCAGACAGCTCTCGACTACATCCAGGGCTGGTACTCCGGCGACGCAGAGCGGATGGAGCGGGCGCTCCACCCCGATCTGGCGAAACGGATCGTAGCGACGAACCCGGAGACCGGTAAGAGCATGCTCCGGGACATGACGGCGACCCAGCTGGTCGAAGCGACACGAGCAGGATACGGAACCCGCACTCCGGAAGCCGAACGGCAAGACGATGTGACCATTCTGGATATCTACGAGGGAGCTGCCTGCGTGAAGGTTGTGGCGAAAGACTGGATCGATTACCTACAGGTGGGCAAATTTGACGGCCAATGGGTCATCATCAACGTCCTGTGGGAGCTGAAGCCGGAAGCGAGAGGGCGGATGTAGTCGCCGCCTCGCGCGCCGGTCGGCCCGACAGGCAGACAGGAGCGCTAGGATGGCGTTGACTCCATCGACGATGCTCGAGCTCGGAACCCGGGCTCCGGACTTCACGCTGACCAACGCGGTGGACGACCGATCCGTTTCCCTGGCCGATTTCGAAGAAGGGCCGGCCTTGCTGGTGATGTTCATATGCAATCATTGCCCATACGTCCAACACGTGCTCGCCGAGCTGGGACGCCTGGTCTCAGATTACCGAGATCGAGGGCTGGCGGTAGCAGCGATCAACTTCGACTCGGAGCTATGCCTCGCCTATCGAGGCCAGCTGGACGATAGTCGGCCGGGGAATGGCATCCCGGTGACGGGCGCGGATCTCCGAGCCGCCATCGGCGCGGTCCTCGCGGGCGAGCCGGTATCCGGCGAACAAGAGCCGAGCATGGGGTGCAACATCAAGTGGAAACCCGGCAACGAGCCGGACTACTCGTAGCAGACGGTACCCGTGGGTCCCCGGAGCGGCTCGGATCCGAGTCCGCGCCGGGGGCTTTTTCGCTGAGGTGACAGGATGGCAGCCGACGCTCGTGACATCACCGACTTTCGGTTTCCAATCTCGGGCACGTCTCTCCAAGTTTCCGGGGCTCTGACGGTGCCGCGCGACGCGCGAGCGCTCTATGCCATTGCGCACGGAGCGGGCGCTGGAATGAACCACCCGTTTCTGATCGGCTTGGCCGCCGGCTTGGCCACGGCGGGCATAGCGAGCATCCGCTATCAGTTTCCGTACATGGAAGCGGGTCGCAGACGTCCGGACCCGCCGCATCTGCTCGAAGCCAGCATACGCTCGGCGGTTGCGGTCGCGCGCGAGCGATGTGGAGGGCTGCCGCTGGTAGCCGGAGGCAAGTCGATGGGCGGGCGTATGACTTCGGCCGCGGCGGCGAAGGAGAAGTTGTCAGGTGTGCAGGGCCTCATCTTCCTCGGATTCCCGTTGCATCCACCCGGGAAGCCTGGGATCGAACGGGCGAACCATCTGGACAGCGTGGACCTGCCGATGTTGTTCTTGCAGGGGACCCGCGACTCGTTCGCCCGGCCGGAACTCATGCTGCCGGTCTGCGATAGCTTGGGGTCCCGGGCAAGATTGCACGTCGTGGAAGGCGGCGATCATTCGTTCAAGGTCCTCAAGCGCAGCGGCAGGACCGATACCGATGTCATGCAGGAGTTGGTGACCGCGATTTCGGAATGGGTAGACGGCGTGTTGGAGCGCTCAGCCGTCTGACGGGCTCCGCTCGGTATTCCTGGCCAACTTCTCCTCGGTCACCCGCAAGAGCTCACCGCGATCCCGGACATCGAAATAGTAGGCCCACCCGTTTCGACGCCTGAGGTAGATGCCCGGCCTGAACAGGCCAATCGTCAGCGGCACGCACTTCCAGATGCGTTTGTTCATCCACACGTCGGAGAATCTACGGACGGATAGCTCATCGACATCCGCGAACGACAGCGCGGTCGAACGATACGAGAGGGACTTGATCAGCAGGCGATCGTCGAAGACCAGCAGTTTACGGGGAACCCGAGAGAGTGCCAACACGAACAGGAGCACTGAGAGTAGCAGCATTGCCGCATAGGCGAGCCACTGAACGAGAAAGGACTCGCGTTGGAGGAGCAGGCCATCGGCTACGACCGCATAACCATAGGCCAGCAAGCGTCCTCCGATAGCGAAGAGGACCAGGAGCACGAGGGCACCGAGCCATAGGTAGGGTCGCGGCATGCGGAAGCGGGCGACATACCGGATCCGAGTCATGTCAACCGGGGAAGTAAGGATGCGCCGAGCGATCCGCACGCCAAACCACACGAGAGCGATCACAAGCGTTGCCAGGATGCCCTGGGTGATGGGATGGGGATAGACCACCATCAAGACCTGACGCTCCCGCCCGAAACGCTCCCGTACGAAAGCCTCTACCTCGTCCTTGCTGTAGGCCTCGAACTTACCCGCCAGATCGGGGAAGTCGCGAAAGACGCGCGGGTCATAGAAATAGGCCTGAACCCAATACTCCAGGTCCTCGGCCGCGGAGTTGGACACGCGTAGCTGCTTGGTGACTGCCGCTCGGTCTGCTTCGAACTCCTCGGGTGGTAGCGTCCCTGTACTCAGCGCCTCGATCTCGCGCTCGACCACGGATCGGGCGTACTCGAACTCGTCGTCCCGGATGCCCCCGCTGACACCCAGATAGGCCGCTCCTCCACGTTTGACGATTCCCACCCGGATTCCGTAGGTCGCCTTCCGCTCGCCGAAGCGTAGCTGGTCGTTCAGTCGCTTGCTGAGTAGCCGGCTGACAAATATGAGCATGACCTGCTCGTCCGCCGCGAGGTCGTAGAACTTGTACCTATTGCTGTACAGCACGTTCGAACGGTATGCCCAGAAGAAGCTGGCACGGCGGCGCCCCGGATCATGGAGTGCCGTTGGCGGCTCCGGCTCGGTCCTCGCCGAAAGCGATGCGAACGTTGCCTCGATCTTCTCAAGCGCGGCTGCACGGTCGATGTCCCCGACTATGGTCAGCGTCATCCGAGAAGGCACGTAGTACGTCCGGTAGAACCAGCGGAGGTCGTCGGAAGTGATGGCGTTGAGGCTGGCGAAGGGGTAGTAGTCGCGTGAGGCGACGGTCTCGATCCCGAATTCCCGCTCCCAGAAGCCGGGCAAACGGAGACCTGGTGGGTTCAAGTAGTAGGCCCAGATCCAATCGAACAGCTGGCGCGGTCGTGCCCGTACTTCCAAAGCCACAGGTTCGCGTTGTCGCTCCACGACTTCCGGATCCATCGCGTGCGGAGCCAGCACACGGTAGAGCCAATCGATGGCGAAGAGCGCGTGCTCTTTCCCGATCCGGACGAAGTAGAATGTCCGGTCCCGCGCCACCGAGGCGTTGTACACGCCTCCACGCTCTTCTATCTCGCGTTTGATTTCCTCCTCGCTGAGACCAGGCTGGTCTGCGAACTGCATGTGTTCGGTGAAATGGGCCAGCTGCTCCTTGCCCTCCGGGTCACGGTCCGAGCCGAATGGCAAAGCCAGGCTGATCGAGACCACGGGATCGTCGCTCAATCGCTTGTACCAGACTTTCAGTCCGTTCGCCAGGTGGATAGTCTCGAAGTCGGCGAACGCACTGGGGCCCGGCAGCGTGTCTTGCGGCGGCGATTGTGTCTGTGTAGCCAGGATCAGCAGCAGAGATGAGGCGATCAGCATGCTCAACCGGCTTCCTTCGCGCGTATGAGTGAAAGGCGGAATAAGGGCGGACCAATCAGCTGGTTGACGGCGATCATGGCGATAATGATCGTCGCGACACCTTCGCCCCAGACGTCAAATCGGTCCTGAACGATGTTCGCCAGGCCCAACGTTACGCCGGCCTGGGCAATGAAGCCCATCCAGGAGTAGCTGCGTATGGTGAGGCTCTCGCCGGAGGCCACGGCTCCCAGGTAGGTACTGAGGTAGATCAGGATCAGACGGCCGACGATGAGAATCAGGCCGACCAGCCACACGCTAGGTATGACACCCAACCTCAGGTCTGCGCCGGCGACGGCGAAGAACAGCGCATAAATGGGCAGAGAGTTGGCCTCCAGAGCCTCCACGAACTTCGGGCCCTGGACCGAGAAGTTCTGAACCACAAACCCAGCCGACATGCTCAGAAGGACGTAGGCTTCCGACTCCAAGTGCAGCGCGTGCGTGAGCTCGACGATGATGAAGGCAACGGCCAGGACGAAGAGAATGGGCTGGACATTAACCTTGCGCAGATACAGGCCGATGAGCCAGCCAACGGCCACACCCATGATCAAGGCGAGGACTATGGTGAGGCTGATATCCCGCAACTGGACGAAATCGAAACCGCCCGTCGGATCGACCAACACCGCCGCCGCCGGTATGACCGCAGCGATCATCAGAAGAATGACGACGTCTTTCAGGACGCTGACGGCCAGCACCGTATCCGCCAGCGGCCCGCGAGCCTTGAGTTCTGTGATCACCGCGATGGTGGTGGCAGGAGATTTTGCCACGGCTACCAGGCCGAAGATCATGGCAACGGCAAAGACAACCCGGCCCGGTTGGCCGGCGAGAAACGGGAACGCGCCGTGACCCAAAAGAACGATGGCGGTGATTCCGAACGCGACGAGCGCGATCTGAAAGGCGCCGATCGTCGCGAAGCTTCCAATCCGATGTTTAAGACTGTGCAGTCGTAGTTCGCCACCGGCCTGGAGGGCGATGACGCTGAGCGCGGTATCGTTGATCAGACGAAAGCCGCTCACCGTCTGTTGCGGCAGCAGGCCGAGCACGTGCGGCCCAAAAAGAACGCCGATGACCAGGTAGCCCGTGATGCGTGGGAGGCTCAGCTCGCGGGCCAGCTCACCGGCCACGAAGGCTGCGAGGAGGAGGAAGCCGAGGAGCATGGTGTCGTTCGCCATGCCCGGCATCGGGCCCAGATAGGAGAATAGAGCCGTCAGCAGAGAGACGACCACCAGTGTCAGCAGGCGTCCGACGGTGCGCGTAATCGGCGTACGTAGCTTGAAGGCCATGGCAGAAACGGCGATGGGACACGTAAGATCGCGCCGAATCGTAGCGGACCAGTGGGATTCCGGCAAGCAGGCCACGCGGTCCGCCGAAAATCGAGTCGGCCAGTTCCGCTCTTGACCGCGAGTGTGCGGGCTGAGTAGATCGCACATGGCGCCGGGCGCATCGATCGTGACAGTGGCGGGCCGGCGCGATGCGATTGGGATCAACCATAGAGCAGGGACTCAAGCGATGGCGGAGCGAGGGCTGACTGGGTCGACAGTCACAGCGATTCTGGTTTTGGGCATTCTGGCATGCAGCTCAGGCGAGGAGCAGCGAGAGATGCCGGCGCTGATGAAACACCGCTTTGAGGCCGAGATGAAGGCGATCTTGCACGACCTGAAGGTCGCCCAGGAAACGGCTTCGGCGCTGGAGGGCCAGTACGTTGAATACGAAGCCCTCGAAGGCCGGTACTTCAACCGCCCCGTGCCCGATACCTACGAACTGACCTTGAAGGACGTCACACCTCAGGGATTTCGAGCCGAAGTGATCCACAAGCGGAGCGGATTGCGGTGCGAGCTGCTCGTGACCGAATCGGCACAGCCCGGAGCCGGAATCCCGAGATGTGACTAGCGCCTTGAAGTCGAAGGCGGCCGACATAGATTGATTCCGGTGGTAGTCCCAATGCGGACCGTCATAGGCGGTCGAGCCTTGGGAAGACTCCAATATGTGGTGGGCGTAGCTCAGGCGGTCAGAGCGCCAGGTTGTGGCCCTGGAGGTCGCGGGTTCAAGTCCCGTCGCTCACCCCTCAAGTGCGACAGCAATCGCTGGATGTGGACCACCTTCAGGCACCCCGTCGCCAACAGGGGTTGACGTACGTTGCGTCCCTGATACAATGCGCGGTCTGAAAGACAGGTGGAGAAGTGTGGGGGAGCTAACCAACCGACACTGAGACCCCTTGATCTTTTGGGGTTTTTTCGTACCTTGAACATCTATACAACATATTGCGGTGCGA
>JBDHHL010000028.1:0-20964 GCA_039589375.1 Gemmatimonadota bacterium
CTTCTCGTACCTGAACATCTCCGCCAGCGCCGCCGCCAGCTCGGCGCTCGTGGGTCCGTCAGCCACCATCAGCGAGTGACCCGAGACCTCGGCCGGATCCAGCACATCCATGTCGATATGCACGTAGATCACATCGGTTATCTCAGACAGTCGCTCCATCTGAAGCTGAACGTTCTCCGACCGGGTCCGAATGTCCTCGACCGTCAGCATCTTGATATCCGAGCGATCGATCAGCTCCTGCTCCAGCGGGTCGGTGTCCCGCACCGCGACCATGACGATGTACTTGGTGGGTAACGCCGGATCGAGGCCCGACGTGAGCCGCAGGTTGGTCAACGCCAGACCGGCCGAGACGGCCACCGGCATGCCGCCGAGCATTCCGCTCAGCGTCGTCTCGGGTGTGTTGAAGTCGCCGTGCGCATCGATCCAGACCAAACCGACCCTGAGGGGACGGCGCGTCGGCCCCGAGTGCTGCAGGCCTCCCAGCATACCCATCAGCGAGCTACAGTTCCCCAATAAGCCCACCGTCAGGTATCCTTCGCGGCGGTTTTGCGCCACGACATCGGCCAGGTGACCGTTCGCCAACCCCAGCCGATGCCATTCGCCGTACTCCCGCTGCTCTTCCGGTGTCAACGCCACGGTGCTCATCGGCTTCAACGCAACGCCCAGCTTCGCCAACCGACCCTCGATGCCTCCCTCGGCCAGGTAATCGGGCACACGCGACAGCTCGGGCACATTGCGCGAGCCTGTGTACGGCATCTTCACCAACGCGACCTTCACGTCACCGTCCTCCGATACGTAGCTTTGTGCCGACGACGTCGCCGGAGCCAGCCAGAACAACGCGGCCAACAGACCTATGACTCTCATCGTTCGAATCCCCATCGCTGCAACACTCCCCGATCGAATGGCTGCACGCTGCTGTCGCATCACGCCTTTCGGTAGAAGGCGTTGACCGTGACCCGGTGGCCGGATTCAGTTGGCACGACCGCCGCCTCGGTGGGAACGATCGGCTCCAGCCCGTGCCGACGCATCCCCGCATCGAGACCCTCCGCCTCGAGCAGCAAGAGAGGCCCCGATTCCATTCCTTCGTACATGTGCGGCGCACCGGGGAGCGGACGCAGACCTTCTCCTCTGGGCTCCGATCGAGGGCTGAAGCACGCCACCAACACCCGCCCTCCTGGGGCCAGAACCCGGACCGTCTCGTCGACGGCCCGGTCCCAATGCACCTGGCTCTCGGCGCTGTGGTAGATGCCGAGCGCCACGACCAGGTCGAACGACTCCGCCTCGAAGCGACCGAGATCCTCCATACGTCCCAGCCCTACGCGATTCTCCGCTTCCTGGCGCCCGGCCACGGCTGCCACTCGCTCACGCACTTTCTCTACCATTGCCGCCGACATGTCGATGGCATGAAAGTCGAACCCCCGCTCGGCAAGCACGACGGTATTGCGGCCGCCCGCGCAGCCCAAGTCCAGCACGCGCACGCGTCCCGGCTCGGGAAAAGAATCCAGCAGCTCCGTAAGTCGCCGGTCCGGTGGACGGCCGGCGAAGTCTTCGACCCGCTCGGGGTCTTCCCAGAACTCGTTCGTGCCCACTCTCGGGAGCCTTCTTCAGCGTTCGAGTGTCAGTGCGACGATCTCGTCCACGACCTCTGCAGGCCGCTTCGGCAACCGGAGGATGACCGCGTCGTCCGCCTGCTCGAAGGCAACCGCTGCGCCACTACGTAACAGCCGCGCCGACCGCACGCGACCGGGTAGCTCGGGCACGGCCAGCACCGGCGCGTCCCAATCCAGTACGTGCACGTAGACGGTACCCTCACGTTGGGTCGTCACGCCCCAGGGCGCTGGATCGATCGGGCCGCCGCGCGTTCCGTAGATCGACTCGCCGTACTTCCGCAGCCAGTCGCCCATCTCATGCAGCCGATCGACAAACTCCGGCTGAATCTTGCCGTTGGGCATCGGCCCCACGTTGAGCAGGAAGTTCGCGTTGCTCCCGGCTGCCCGAACGAGGTAACGCACTAACTCGGCCGTGCTCTTGTAAGAGCGATCCGTTATGCTGAATCCCCACGACCGGTTGATCGTCTCCGCCGTCTCGAGCGGCAGCCGGCTCACCTCAGTCGTGTTGAAGCCCGCGGTATTCGCTCCCGGCAGATCCTTCTCGAACATCTGGTAGTCCTCGCCTGGGTACGGCGCTTTGTGATGGTTCGAGCCAATCAAAGCCCGCGGCTGCAACTCGTGGATGAGCGAGTACGTACTCTCCAGCCGCCAGTCGACGTCCGGGCGGTCCCACATTCCGTCGAACCAGATTCCGCCGATCTCGCCGTAGCCCGTCAGCAACTCGCGAAGTTGCGTATCCATGTAGTCGAGATAGCGATACCACTCGCCATTTTCGGGGCGGCCGGCCGCGCGACCAGTTTGCCCGCGCGGGAAGTAGTCCGGATGATGCCAGTCGAGCTGTGAATAGTAAAGGAACAGCTTGATGTCCTGCCGTCGGCACTCTTCGGCCAGCGCCCCGATCACGTCACGCCCGTACGGTGTCCCGTCCGCGATGTCCCAGTCCGAGACTTCGGAGTCGAACATCGCGAAGCCGTCGTGGTGCTTGGCCGTGATCGTCATGTACCCCATGCCCGCCGCTTTCACCAGCGAGACCCACTCCTCCGCGTCGAAGTCGATGGGGTTGAAGAAGTCCGCTACCCTCTCGTAGTCCGACGCCGGGATACCACGGACCTGCATGACCCACTCTCCGGAGCCCAGCACACTGTAGATGCCCCAGTGGACGAATAGGCCGAACTTCGCATCCTGGAACCAGGCCCGCGCCTCCAGGTTCTCCGGGCTCGGTACATACGCTTCCTGTGCGTAGCCGGTCTGTGGAGTGGACTGTGCGATGGATGCGGCGATCAGTAGCGACACGCTCAACCGGAACGATTGCCTCAGGCAAGCCCTCATGCTGCCCTCCCAGCGAGTTCAGACAGGTTTGACGTCGATCAGCCTTCCGATCGCCGCACGACCCGATCGCCTCGGAGCTCCAGCTCTGGCACGCGCGTGACCAGGTCTCGCAGGAACGCCGACTTGTTCACCGGCGAGATCATGATACCCCAGCGACGACCGTACCGGATGCGAATCCGATCGAGCGAGCAGGCAGGGCTCGACAGGGGATTGCGCGTCGGAAACACCTCATGGATCGAATCCAGCGGGACCTTCCAGCGAAAGGGTCCCGAGCGCACGATGAGCTCTTCCTTGTCAAAGGTGTAGGAGGTCGAGTACAAGACCCATACGGTGAAGCCCGCCGTCGCTGTTAGCAGCGCCGACATTCCGGCGCGAAAGCCATGCGAAACTTCATCGACCCAGATGGCGACCGCCGCCGCGGCCATGCCAAGTACGGACACCCAGAGCAACAGGACGATCCATGCATCCCGCTTCGACGGGTAGACGACTCTACGACCTATGTGGGCCACGTCAGCCCCCTCGGCGTTTTGGGAGATCCTACAACTGCAAAGTATCGAATCTCCCTCGATCGCGCCTCCGGATGTTCAGGTCTCCCAACAACGCTACGGCGGAGAGTTCTATGCGGCGCGTTTCACAACAGAAACGGCCGCCGACCTCTGTTTCTCAGGTCGGCGGCCACTCCTCACAACATGGAGCGACAGACCAAGCCTAACCTTCCTCCTTGCCTAACAAACCGTGGAGGATATCGGGCCAGCCGTCCGGCTTGGCCCACGCCTCTTTGAAGACGATCTTGCCGCCCTTATCGATGACATACGCGCTGTTTGGCAGTCGCCCATAAGCCTGCCGCACAGAGTTGTCCATGTCGTCGATCACGACGGTCGTGGCGATCTTCAGTTCGTCGCACGTCTTCGCCGCGAGCTCTTGTCGTTGATCGAACGACTCTGGTTGCTCCACGTCTTTGAACTTGTACTCGCCAGCGTGAGCCTCACGCTGGTACAGTATGATGAACGTGACGTCTTTGTCGAACTCTTCCCGGATCTTCTCGACGTCGGCGGACCGCCGACGAAATGGCGGTCAAGTGTACGAGCCGAACTCGATGACGACCGGCTGCTCGGCGTAGGCGGCGCTGAGGGTAAACTCCCCCCCGTCCACCGTCTTGAGCGTGAAGTCGGGAGCCACCTCACCCACAAGCGGTGGCGTGACGACGAACTCCTCGAACCTCTTGCTCTGCGAGTACAGCGAAGACGGGCAGATTAGAATCGCCGTTACGACCGAGATCGGTAGGATCCTGCAAGCACGCATCTGCAAGTCCAAAGTCCACCTCCCGTCGTTTACCAGGGCGTCACGCACCCCTATGCTCGTCCTCGATTTCGTTGAAGGGAAGCCCGGCGTTCGTTCGGCCGGCCCAACGGCAGAGTGACAGCGAGAGACGTCCCTCCTCATCGAAGCGGATCCCCTCCGCCTCCAGCAACTCGCGCTGGATAAGCTCGCAGCCCGGCTCCGACCTTCTGCTGACTTCGCCCTTGGCGTTGACGACGCGGTGCCAGGGAACGCCGCTATCCTCCGGCAAGGCGCTGAGGGCGTATCCGACCTGACGTGCATGGCCCGGCATGCCCGCCAGCCTCGCTACCTGGCCATATGTGGCGACGCGCCCCGCCGGGATCCGCTTCACGATCCGGTAGATGCGCTGATAGGTGCCCGGTCCCGCCATCGTAGTCGATCGAGTTCGTCTCTGTGGTCCGTGGCCGACGACGACTCCGCCGCAATAGGAGCGGACCTCAATCGTGGATATCCGCCGGCTCGAAGTCTTCGGCGCCCGGAAGCTTCCCGATCAGCTGGGATGGATCGTGTATCAACACCGGCAAGTGTTGAGGACAGATCCACAACTGCCCGGCCCTGTACTCCAACGTAATCAACGGGACTTCCTCCGGTCCCCGGTGGCAGGCCACACACTCTTTCTTCATAGCGCTGTCTCCTGTTATGTCTCCACGTGAATCCTCACGAAGTCCGTCGCCGGACCTTCAGTGCATCCACCAGCCTACTTTGACTTTAGCATCCAGATCATGAACGGACTGTGTTCCCTATCGAACTCGGCATAGTCGTAGTCGCCGTACAGCGCGTCCACCCTGAGGCCTGCGTCGGCCGCGATTTCCTCGAACTCGCTCGGCCCGATAAGACAGAATCGCATCTCGAGCGCACGCTTCATTTCCAGTTTCCCATCTTCACCGAAAAATTCGTAGAACTGAGTCCGCGAGACGACATTGGTCCGCGGGTCGCGCCGCTCGAATCCCGAGACCACGAGGCGTCCGTTCTCGGTCTCGTACGAGCCAGTCAAACGGAGCGCACCATCAACCTGCTGCAAGCGCACAGATGGGTTTTGCAGAGTACAGATGAGCCGGCCAGAGTCCTCCATGTGTCGAGTCGCCGAGCCCAAAGCCGCTATCTGATCCTTCCGAGTGAGAAGCTCGGAGAACGAATGGAACGGAATGATCACCAGACCAAACCGCTCACCAAGCTCCAACTCGCGCACGTCCCCGTGATGAACTTCAGCTGAAAGGCCCTTGGCGCGGAGCTTGGCCCGCAACCGCTCCAGCATCGCGTTCGACACGTCGACGCAGGTCAGGTCGACTCCGGCTTCGACCAGAGGGACAGAGACGCGCCCCGTGCCGGCCATTAGCTCGAGCACCTTGCCCGGCGTCTTCTGCGCCTCGTTTAGGTAGAACAGGACGTCGAAAACGACCGTTACGTGTAGGTCGTAGAGGTCAGCCACATCATCATAGCGGACGGAGGACATCGGGTCTCAGTCAAACCTCGGGATGTCGTGCCGTGAGCACTCTTTGCGCATCTCCAGTTGAAGCCGGCCTGCCCGGCCCGGGCAGGATGGCCAGAATGGGAACGGGCTATAAAACTGCGACGTCTCATCCGGCATGCAAGGCCGACGACCCGTCGCGTGGCTCGCAAGACACGGAGAATCGGCAAGGTGAATACAAACACTAAGGACCTCACGTCGAGCCTCGAGCTCTCGGAGATGGCGGCCTGGAGCGATTTCTACAAAGCGGGCTCGACACAATCGACCTCGGAGTGCGGCCTGATCGCCGCCGAAGTCGGCGGTGCCGTCGCAACCGCCGCCGCACGCGCGGACGTCCTCGCCCTCAACAGGGTAATCGGGATCGGCCTGGAAGACCCTGCCACGTCCGAGCAGCTAGATGAACTGGTGCAGTTGTACACTCAAGCGGGCGTTCCCCGCTTCTTCGTCCAGGCGAGCCCCGCAGCGGGTCCTGCCGACCTTGAACGTCTATTGGTGGAGCACGGGTTCAGCCACCACAACAACTGGGTGAAGCTTTTCCGCGACACGTCACCGCCTCGGCACGTCGCCACGGACCTCACGGTGCGCCAGATCGGAAGTGCGGATGCAGACTCGTTTGGCAGAATCGTCACGGAGTGCTTCGACTGGCCCGGGACTGCCCGGCGCTGGGTTGCCGAAGCCGTCGGTCGGCCCGGCTGGCGACATTACCTGGCATTCGACGGCGCGACGCCCGTGGCCACCGGAGCGCTCTTCGCGAGCGGCGATCAAGCCTGGGTCGACTTCGCCGCCACGCTGCCGGACTACCGGGGCCGCGGCGCGCAGGGGGCGCTGATGGCGCAACGAATACGCGACGCACGCGCGCTGGGCTGCAACCTGCTCGTGGTCGAGACGGCCGAGGACACTCCCCAGAAGGGAGCGCCCTCGTTCCGGAACATGCTGAGACTTGGGTTCCAGGTAGCCTACGTACGGCCGAACTTCATCTTCTCGAACGGCGCTGAATAGTCTTATCGGGCTCAGCGACCCTGGTACATCGCTCGCTGCCTGGCGGCGATCTCAACCAACCGCCTGAGCTCCTGGATCGGCTGTTCGTGGTCTTCGACCTGGAGACGGAGGACGACGTCGTTGTTCAGCCAAACACCTCCGTCCTCCTTCACGATCAGCATCGCCGCCGACTGCATGCCGCGCCGATCACCGCCCGCCGCCTGACCGGCCTCCAGTGCGGCGAGCAGACGGAGGGATAGATGACCTTCGGTATCCTCGAACGCGGCGACCATTCCTTCCACGACTTCAGGTCCGGCGAGGATATTTCCCTGTGCCGAACAGTAGCGGCCAATCTTGTGACCGGCCCAGTCGCTCGCCTTGGGGCCGGTGTGCGTCGCAACCTCGCCTTGCGCGTTCATCACCGAGAACTGGCGTCCCGCTTCCGGCCAATCGTTGGGGTGCGGGTCGGGGTCGTTTTCCAGCACTTTCGCGACAACCTCAGCGGGAGAAAGCCCCTGCCGCAGCAACTCGAGCGCCTGCGGACCGTAGCTGACGTCGACCCAGGCCTGGGTGGCCACGACGCCAACGCCGGCTTCGCCCCAAATCACACCGTTGCCCACCGAAAAGACTCTCGATTGGACAGCCACGCCGACCTCGCCGGTAGCGGGATCGAAGCCCACGATCGAGAACGTAGCGACGGGTGACCGCTCCGCCTGTCCTTCGGAGGACCATGGAGCCTCCTGCGCACGACCGTTGCTGTTCAGCATCAAGGACATCGCCAGAAGAACCGCACCCATTCGAAACCGCGCGAGGCGAGCAATTGGCATGATTCTGTGACCTCCGTTCAGTCCCTAGTCTTCACCGCAGCGGCAACGGCTGGCCATGTGATGCCATTGCCGCGCCGTCCTAACTGGTGTTCATGCAGTCGACTTCGACATCATACCTATCGCCCGGCACATACGTCGGGTCGCTGTCGTCGCCGCCGTCCCAGTGCGCCCGAAACACGCACAGAACCGGCCCGTTGCGGAAGGCGAAGGCCGAGCCATCGGGACCATCGGCAGCATACGCATAGTCCTCGGTCCAGCTCGACCCGGCGAACTTCTCTCGCAACGCGACATCCGGTTCACCGGTTTCCCTGAACGCGGCTGCGGAGCCCTTCATCTCTACCCGGCAACCCTGTCCCGTCCGCCCTGTACGATAGTCCTCGACCTCTCCCTCGGAGCGGATCATGCTAGCGCTTGGGAAGTCAGAAAGAATCTGCGCAGCTAGATCGCACCCGGAACGCGGATCCTGTAGATCGGGCGCCCGATCTACCTCAAGGTCGGCAGGGTCTAGCGCCAGCCAAAGGCCATGCGCAGCGCCCGGTTCATACACGGCTTCGCCGCCGGTTCCGTCGACCTCTACGGACACAGCCACGACGCGACCCTCCTTAGCTCCGGTCGCCGTCTCCACGAGGACCACAATCCCGTCGCGCAGGGCAAACGCGTCTCCGTGAAATCCGGCAGGATGCGCATTCTCCCCGCATCGCCTAGCGCCCAGCGCCCGCAACGCCGCTCCCACCAACGCGGAGTCATGCACCTCGACCCACACTCTGCGTATTCCGATAGCACCATTCCTGTGCGACAGGTGCTCGGCCTTATCCGGCGCGCGAGTATGCACTCGAATGAAGAACAGGTGGTGCAAGGGATGACCAATCGGAAACGATGCGTAATCGAAGGCGGGCCCGCGCGTAACTTCAAAGTCGAGTCCAAGTCCTTTTAAGCGTTCGGCCACTTCGCCCACGTCACCCGCATCGAGTGCCAAAAACGCACCACCCTCACCTCGCTCAACGAACCCTTTGTACCACTTTGCCAAGGCATCGCCCGTCCGCTCGGCCGCGATCAGCTCCAGTTGCGAGCCGTCTTGGAAGCGGATGTGGACGTTGTTCAAACCATTGCTATGCAATCGACCGGGCTTGAAGCTGAAGCCGAGCGAATCTCCGTACGTGCGCGTCGCCGCTTCCAGGTCGGCCACGGCGATGGGCACATGGTCGACACGAACGGCGGCATCGGCGACCGCGCACTGCGAGACAGCCTTCGGGCTACTGTTTAGAAGCGCGAGCGTCACAACGATCGCTGCAAGTATCGGCGCCATTACCTATCCGTCCGCAGCAGGTGTTCGATCGGGGAACAAGGCGTGCACAGGGGAACCATGTCCGCTTTGAACTCAGCGGTTCCTACGCAAGGCCGCCAGCCCTACCGCGACGATCCCCACCGCGATGATGCCCGCCAGTACCACAAAACGCGGGCTGGCTTCCGACTGAGTGGCCACTATCGCACCCAGTACGCCGAAACCGGCAGCCGAGGCCGCTCCCACGGCTACAGCGGTGGAGGATGACCGCCCACCGCTAACCCGGGTAGCCGGATAGCGGATCGCCTGTCTCACTTCGCCCGCGCTCATGTTGGGATGCTGACGCTGAAAGTCTTGGATGAGCTCCGACAAGCGCATACCAAGCTCGCGGACTTTCGGCGATGACGGTAGCGGCGCGGAAGGTGTATACGCCATGGATCGATCCCCCTTATGCTTGCATCCTACGGGTCCCAGCCCAATCAACGCAACGCATCGGCGGCCTTCGGCCATTCACCTTTCAGGAACCGCTCGATCGCCGGAAACACTATCTCCGCACGTTCTACATAGGGAAAGTGGGCCGCATTCGGAACGCGCATGAGGCGCGCGTTCGGAAGCGCGGCGATCCACTCCTCGACCAGATCCATCGGAATCGACTCCGCCTCCCCGTGGATCACGAGGACCGGCGCCTCGACCGCTCCGAGTTCGCCCCGGAAGTCCCAATCCCCGATCGAAGCCATGACCATCGGGCTCGTCGTCCCCTGTCCGAACCTGATAGCATGCGCGGACGCCGCGCACGGATCACCCTTCAACTCCGATACGTCCGCCGGGTCGGCCACAGCTCGCCGATGCGCTTCTGCTCTTCCGGCTGCAATCTGGACGCCAGGTTCGCACTGTACCTGTCGAAGAAACCGCCTCGGCGCGGCGGAACCGGGCCGATGAAAATCATCCCCTCCACTCGATCCGGGTGATCGATAGCGTAGAGGGCCGCCAGAGCCGGCCCGAACGAATGCGCCAGAATGGTCAGGCGGCCAATTCCGAAGTGCTTACGTAACGCCTCCAGGTCCCGGATGTGATACTCGATGGCCAACAGCGTCGTGTCCTCAGGAAGCTCGGACCTGCCACCACCGCGCTGGTCGTAGTGGATCAGCGTGTGGTCGGTCGCGAGCGGCACGAGATCGGGCCAGAGGTATTCCATATCCATTCCGGGCCCGCCGTGCAGAACGACCAGCGTGTCACCTCGATCGCCTACGGCCCGATAGAAGAGGCGAAGACCGTCCGCTCCGGTGAAATAACCTTCCGACACCCGAGCCGAATCCGCCTCAGTGACCTGTCCGGTATGCGTGCGCGCTTCCTGCACTTCCGGTCTTTCCTGCGCTGCCAGACTGCCGGCCAAGAACAGAGCGGAGACAACAGGCGCGATACTCCTCAACATGACTCTCATGGCAAACCACTCTTGCTAAGGAATGTGCAGTCTGGTGGGAGATATATCGGCCGGCGACACAACCGACGAAACACCAAGAAGTGTAGATGCCCTCTGGTCTTGCCCGCTACTCCTCCTCCGCCCACGCTTCCGATTCGAAGCCGAAGAGCTGTACGCCCTCGCTCTTCCAAGCATCGTCCGGCAACCCCGCCTTCCGGCACACGGCCTTCAGGAAATCCCCCCGGCTCCACTTGTATCTCACGGCCACTTCAGGAAGCAACAAACCCATAGCGTGTTCGCTGACGACCAGAAGTCCGTGCCGTCCGACGACCACATCCTCCGGCTCAATCGGTTCCATCGGTGTGAGCGCATTAATCTCGATGCGCAGGTCCGGCACCTCCTCGATCGTTACCGATGCGAACCGCGAGTCATCCACGGCAGCGGCCACCGCCATGTTCGTCACCGACTCTAACAGCGACCGACGCGCCTGACATTCGCCTCTGCAGCCACGCAGTTCGCCCGAGCCGCGACGCCACAGGGTGACAAAGGTCGCGCATGGCTGCAGCAGCGCGGGCTCGTCGGAGTCACTCTCGGCGATTTTGCCGCGGCCTAGGTAGTCGTGGAGGGTCTGCCGCGCTAAGCGCAGCAACGTCCGTTTATCTTCGGCGGAGAGCCCCAACGCAGAATTCGAGGGGGCGCCCGGCGACTCAGGCCCCTCACTCATGATAGTATCAAATATCCGCAGCCCTTGTGTCGCTGTCCACCCGCAAGAGCTTGCGGGCGACATACCACCCCAAACCAGACACCGTCAGGGCCGCAAACACTCCCACGGCCCCTGCCTTCCAGACCGATGCGCCACTGGCGACGGCCATAAGAAACGACAAGAGGGTGACGAACGTCCCCCAGACTCCGAACGCCCAGATGCCCCACCGTGTCATCCGCCACAGTCCAACCGCGCTGATGGCCGCCGACAGGGCATAGCCCAGCCCCACGACCGCGAAGGCCGGCCACGTGATACCCGTGGCTCGGGAGAACATCGGGGACAAGCCCGTCTGAACCAGACCTCCGATAGTGACGGCGAATAGCAATATCGCCAGTACTGTGACGGTTCTTGGCCGTCTCGATCTCACCGTTGACTCTCCGGCCATAGACAAAGCGACGGTCCTTCCCCGAGACCGCTGCAAAGGGCGACGATCATCGTCAAGGCCGCAGATCCTCGAGCGTCCGCTCGTATTCGATCATCGCATAGTCCGTGAGCAACTCACCCCGGTAACGGGCCACCTCCACAAAACCACACCTCGAGTACATCCGCTGCGCCGGCGCGAAGAAAGGATGTTCGTCCGTACTCACGCTCGCCTTGCGAAAACCCGCAACCGCGAACCGTCGAAGCACCTCATTGATCTGCCGCTGGCCAAAGCCGTTGCCGTTGTACGGTGGCAAGATGCAGTTATGGCCGATCACGCCGACATCGGGCCAACCCATCGGGTTCCAGGACGCAAACCCTATGACTGCCTGACCCACGCACGTGCAGAAGCCGGCGGCCCCGACCGTATCCGGCTCCTCGAAGACGGCTGCATCGTACTCCCGCCAGCTCCCCAGCAGCTCCTGGACCTTCTCGGCCGGCAGTACTACCAGTAGCGCAGCGTAGCTTTCCGCGAGCATTCGCTCGACGGACCCGAGCTCGAACCGGCTGAAGGGTGTGAAAGCAAGCACCTAGGGAACCCGCTCCAACAGGCCGTGATACAATCGCCAGAACAAGACGGGCACGTAAGTCGCTATCGCGACGGCGACGGCGGCGAGCAGGTAGTACAAGCGGGCGAAGCGCCGTGCCGCCGCGCCGACCCGAACCCGAGTGTCGCGAGTCAGTCTGGCATCGCGCGGCGGATAGCGGCTGGCACGGTTGATTCTCGAGGCGAAGCGAGCCGTCCAGAACGCCAACCCCAACATGGGCACCGATACGCTCACGGCCAAGAGCGCGAACACGACCCGCGCTGCATGCTCCGGATCGCGTTCCGCCCACGCACGCAGCCAGTCCGCAGATGAACCGACAGCATGCAGGAGAGCCGCTCCCGCGACTGCGACGACGATTACGATGATGACTGCGTTCCGCCGGGCTTGCGGATCGGCCCTGTGTGTCTCGTGCTCGTAGGGTTCCTGTATGGCAGACATCCACTCCAGCCGGCACCGGCGGCAGCCAACCTCACTCCTCTATGGGAAGATAGAGATCCAGAACAAAATCTTGCTCGGGCGCTCCCGGATCCAGCGGTTTCTCCAACTCGTGCGTTGCGCGCCACTGATACGTGCTCTCTTTGACCCAAGCAAACAGCCGCTGCCAAACTTCCAGAACGCTACCGCCCGGGTCACCAAAAAGTTTGCAACGCGTTACCGCGTACAGTCCTCCAGCGAAATCCTTCACCTCGACCTCGCCCTCTGACCCGATATCGTCGTCGACCCGGATCCAGAACTCGTATCCGTATCCCTTCCGGTCCGGAGAAGGGGCCGGGTTGTTGAACCCGAAGACCGGGTGCTGCGATGCATCATCGAGCAGTCCCCTGGGCTCGGCCCAGGCGCGGAGCCTTTCCCAAGCTTCACGTTCGGGATTCTCACTGACGACCTGAGCGCTAGCTACGCGCATCGGCTCCAACGTCAGGATCTCGACTTCGAGATCAGCCGCTACCCTACCCACCTCGGCTGGCGCTTCAGTCGCCCGGCTCGTGGGCTTCGGCCGAGCTGCTCCGTCAGGGCCAACCTCACTCCGTGACCGTGGAGCTTTCTCATAGCCCCGTGCCGCGAGAAGGCACACACCCCCCACCACGGCTAAAGCGATCGCGAGCCCAAAGAAGAAGTAGGGAAGGGCGACCATCTGCCCGCTCGGCGGCAGGCTGAGGAGTCCTAACGATGACGAAATGAAGGCACCGACTAGCGCCAGCATGCCAAACGCGCGGAACAGCGTAGCCGTGCTGGTCCGGCGGGGAACAGATGTCAGCAACATCGACCAGACTCCGTAGGGGAGAATATCTCTAGGACCAGCAACACGCCCCGAACGACGGGCCAAGAGCGATTAAGCCGGTCGATTCAGTCACTCGAGCTTCATTCGCACGGAGATCTCTTGGCCTGATTGTGATGCTCAAGATAACTCCGAGCGGATAGCCGGAAAATGTCGAAAGTGCCCGGTTCCATCTGCTTCAAGAACACGAAGGTGACGGGGCAGCGACGCTGACGAATGACCGCGTAGATACTAACGAACGCGTCAATATCTGCAGGCTCAGGCAACAAGAAGAACATAGCCTCCAACTCGCCCGGCACGTTGTGCCAAGAGACTATGTCCTCATCCAACGTCTGCACACAACCACGCTCCTCGGCGAGCTTCCCGAGTGCTTCGACAACGTCCTCTCGCGGCCCAGCGAGGAGCTTGGACCAACCCTGGCATCCGGGGGCAGGGAACGGCTGTCCACACGAGAACAACTCGTAGATGTCCTCCCGCAAAGCCGGCCCCTGCTCCTCCACTTCGCGCCCTCCCCCGAAGCGCCCACCATGTGCCATCCGACGGTCCGGCGTGATGGTGAACACGTCCCAATTCCCTACCCCGTCAGTCCATTGGTGGACGTAGATGAAAGCCCGCGGACATCCCGTTTCCTGCGTCGCCGAGTAGGCGGCGAGGATGGCCTCCAAATTACGTGGGTCGGGGACGGCGATGAAGAGAGCCTGGACCTGCCCGCCGTCATCGTACCAATAGACGGCATCGTCCTCGACCTTCTGCGAAAAGTTCAGTTGACGAGCCGCCTCCTGCAGTTTGACCGGTAACTCACCAGGAGCCGCCCGCAACGTCTCCCCAATCTCGAGTCGCTCGAACACCGCGTTCGACCTCCGTCTAGAATTCTATGACTGCCAACCCAAGTATTCTCGCACGAACTGACGGTGCGAGCGAGCCTCTTCCGGCGCTCCTAGCCAGTGCGTCGTACCCGCCACGCACCAGATCACTTCATCTGTCATGGCCAGCAGTGGCGACACGTCGTGTCCGGCCGTCACGATCGCCGTGCCCGTCGCCGCCAATTTTCGCAACGCTCGTCCTATGATCAGCTGATCCTTGGGCGCCATTCCCGCGAAGGGCTCATCCGCGAGCAGGCACGTCGGCTCACGTATCAACGCTCCTGCAAGCGCCGCGCGCCGACCCTCCCCTCCCGACAACTGATGGAACCGCTTCTCCAAGTGGTCTCCCAGAGCCAGCGCTTCGACGACATCTCCGAACGACCTTCCGCCGAACCTCCTGCTGATCAGCTGAAGCTGAGTTCCGACACACCAGGTAACAGGGAGCCGCGGCCGCTCGTTCAGGAAATAGAGCCCGCGCCGGGCCAGCACCGCCAACCGTGGACGCGTGTAGGCCTTGCCGAGGTAGCGTACCACGCCGGTCTCCGGCCTGACCTCCCCAACGGCAATCCGCAGCATCGTGGTCTTGCCACAACCGTTGCGGCCCAGGAGCGTCGTGATTCGGCCTTCCTTCGCCCAAAACGACGCTGCCTTCAAGACACGGCGGCTGCCGAACTTCTTGCCCACCGAGTCTACGGCGAGTATCTCCTCAGGCATCTAGCTTCCAACTGCGAGGCGCACGAGACCCTCCAGAATCACAGCTGTTACCAGAACGACGACGCCGATGCCGGCGCGCGAGATTCCCAAATTGGCTACGTATCTGCGTTCGTTCCGCCGCTCGGCATCCAGTAGGGCCACCGCCACCGTCGCGGCCAATGCCAGAAGAAACGCCTTGAACGCGAACGCCCTGAAGCCACCCTGTATCGCCGTGAGCGCGTGCAGGCACAGCCAGACGAGGAACGTCCGCCAGATGAAGATCGCTACGTAGCGCAAGGGCAACATGCTCTCAGCCCTTGGCCTGGCGGCCGGCTCGGCCCGACCGTCGCCGCCCGCGAGCTCGGCTTAGCGCCCAACGAAGTAGGCGCACCCAGACTGGCCACGTGCGCGCTTCCGGCACGCCGCCACACAACGCCTGCGCCCGGTCGAGCGAGTCCTCCATCAGAGCATCGTGCAGCGGGCGATAGACCAGCGGCCACGCCAGCAGTGCCCGACCGCTCGTCTTCATCTCCAAGACATGCCTGATTCGAGCCTCGCCCGAGCCTACCTCTTCGATCTCGTAGCCGTGATGGCCGTCAAAGCCGGGCGGCCCCGTAAACCGAAATCGGACCGAGCGGCCCGGATCGTACGCGTCGACCGTGTACCGTATGGGGCCGTGCCCTCCAATCGCTCCCACGGCCAATCCGCGATCGAACCGCATCGGAGGCCAACGGTCCCGTGGCCACAGAGAGTCATGCTCCGAAGCCAGGCTATCCACCAGCTCGCCTAGCCGCGACGGCCCTGTCCGGAGTACGCGTTCGTGTACGTTCCTGACTCTCAACCTACCCCTCCTGCGGCGGGCACCGTCGTTCAGCGCAACAGCAGCTAGGTACAGCTATCGATCTCTGCAGGGCGCTGAGGGCTCTCCTCGCGGCGCGTACCCGGGTCAGCGGTAGTCCAGGCTTCCAGTAGGTATCTTGAAGTACGCGGCACGCTCAATGTCACGGATCTCCACCGTGACCTGCAAATCTCCCTCTTCGAAGAGCGACTCGAAACCCTCCTTCAAGACAGCCAGCAGCCGGCGGCCGATTTCCTCCTTGAGCTCCGCCGGCCGCCCCTCCAGGAAGCGCACGTCAAGATGTAGAAAGCCCTCTCCGCTCGTGCCGTCCCCTACGAGATAGCGATCCAACTCGATCGCGCGGCTCTTACAGTTGCCCTTCTTGATGCCCGCGACGTCGGACAGCACATCGTGCATCCTCGCGAAGAGCCCTTTGAACTCGACGTCGGGCCGAAGGCCCGCCGTGTACTCGAGAGTGAGATGTGGCATGATCAGCTGCCAGCGCTCCTCGGTTCATTCGAAGACTGCTATCAAATCCGCCATCGTCTCGCAGGCCAAGATCCGGCGCTTCCATTCGTCCAGATCATCCGCCGCTTCCCAAAACTCCGGCGCCTTGTCCAACCACTCGCTCACGCGCTCCTTTGCTTCAGCCAACGACGACGGCCCTTCTGCACGAAGCCGTAGCTCTACCGAAAGACTCTGGTTGATCAACCGTGCGAGAAAGCGACGGGCCGACGGCATGGGGTGTCGGAGCTGCGCTTCAACTACCGTGTATGCTGATCCGGTCGAATCGAAGATCTGCAGATCTTGGTAGTATTGATTGCGCCAGAAGGCGAGCGCGTTGCAGCGGCACAAGCCTTCGGGATCCCGGGCCGGGACGACCGAAAAGTCCCTGGAGAGACAAAGAACCGGAAAGGTCAGATCCTTCGGTTCGACTAGTCCTGCGCTTTCGGAAACCACGGTTAGCCTGAGTGTCGCATCTGAATGGGTCTTTCTCCCCTCCGGCCTATATCCAACGCCGTACACCAGCCTTGTATTCCACCCAGCTTTCACCGAATCGCTGTTCGAGCATCCGCTCCTCGAGGACTACGAAGCGCCTGTCAAGCAGAACAGCGAAAGCCGGGATGACGAAGAACGGAGTGAGCGATCCAAGTAGAACGGCTATGCCGACGAGAATGAGCACCAGCCCCAGATACATCGGGTGGCGGCTGACCCGATAGACTCCGGACGTAATCAAGGCTGTCGACTCCTCGAACGGTTTCACGGTAGTACCCGCCGTGCGAAAAGCTCTATCGGCGACTACGTTGATCAGAATCCCACACGCGAGCGCCACCAGGCCCAACAGGTTCCACGGAAAAGCGACGATCCGACTGACCGGAGCCAGAATGTGCAAGGCCGCCATCGCCAGAATGGAAACGAGTAAGAATGCAGGGGGCAGCATGTTCCCTGTTCACCTAGTCCGTTACCGGGGCTACGGCGCCCTTTTCCTCGCGTCCGGCTTCGAAGTCATCCTCGTAGTGCCAACGAACGTCGCCGACCTCAGAATGATTGGACAAGGCCTCGTGTACCGCCTCCACGGCCGCCGGTTCTATCCCACGCCGGCGCGCTCCCAGAATAGAAGCGACGAGCCCCGTTTTGCGCTCCACCCAGCCGAGCCAGGCGCCCTCCCCCGAATCCTCTCCGGGTCGATAACCCACCACGAAGTCGTAGGCTCTGCCACCAACCCAGAACGTGAAATACCATCCGAAGTCCTCTTGGCCCGGCTGATCGACGGTCCGGATCCCCCTATCATTCAATTCTCGCATCAGCCAACGTGCGACGTCATCGCCGAAACAGTTCGGATTGATGAAGTAGTCCTTAGGCTCAGACGTGTTGAACGCGCCGCTGCTGAAGGTAACGAATCTCCGCACCATAGATCTCACCTGATAGCGCCCGTTCGCGCATCCGCGTTGCGGTTGTCAGACCTCGCCCAATCGCTCCAGGATTTGCCGGACCGGGTCGAGGTCAACATACAGCTGCCACACGGCGACTCCTTCACCCTCGACCACCACTCGCCACGCTGCCGGCACGGACCAGCGGTTCTCGACATCCAGAGCGTCCTCATGGCTTATCGTGCCGGTCGCCGTGGTACCACCGTATTGTCCCGCGTCAGTGTCTCTGTTACCTGTATTCGATAGTCGGGGACCATCTTGAAGTATGCGGCCCACGCATCCCGCATTCTCTCGCGCCCGGCGACTTCTTCTCCATCCGACTCGATGAACACGTGGTCATGCGTCATCAACTCTGATATCCGGTCAACCCGTCTGGAGTTGATCGCTTCAACGAACGCGAAGACGACTTCCTCGGGCGTCATTTTCAGCTGTCGCTCGACGTCCCGACCAGTGCCGGAATCGACTGCATGCCCGTCAGACTCTCGCCGCCGGTAACGACACGGCGGTGATAGTCGATCTGGCCAAGATGGTACGCGAGATGAGCAGCCAGATGCAGCAAGAACAGGCCCGTCGTGAGCCTGCTTCCGCCTACTTCCAGAGGATACTCCTCCTCGAGCGACTCATCGCCGATCTCCTGAATGGCCGCCTGAACGGTCGTCCGAGCCTTCTCGACTAGTTCGAGCAACTCAGCACGCGGAAGGTCTCGCGTATCGAATTCGGCGTCCCGGTCTCGAACGTAGCCGGACTGCCCCAGCTCTGCTCCGATGTAGTGCTCGAGGTTCCCCGCCAGGTGCAATGCCAGGGTTCCCGTCGTATTAGCGATGCCCGGTACCTGCCTCCAGATGTCTTTCTCGTCATCGTAGCCGTTCAGCTGTCCGACCAGAGACTCCAGGTCACGCAGGATTACTCGACCGAGCCAGTCTGATAACATTTTCACACCAACTCCCGTTGATTGGCCGCCTGAGCCGGCAGCCGGCACAGGCCGCCGGATGGCCCTGCTTCCAGAGGACGCGCCTTAGCCCATCCAGAAGCCCTTGCGATGCGATACACCCAGGACCTTGCGACAATTGCCACAGTAGTAGATGTATCGCCTGCCCAAAAGACCGGCCAGCCGCTGATACCACACCGAACGAACCTCGGTCGAGCAATGCGGGCAAATCGGATTGATGTCCTCTCGTTCTACCACATCGATCATCTTCGTTTTCCTCCTGTCAGACGTCACACCTCAGGCCACCTACAGTACGGGAGCGGTCTGTCAATTACGCCGACCCCAAGATCTATGAAAGCAACTCGAGCGCGCTGCGTATATCCTCGGCGATCATCCTTCGCTTGCTCTTCTCGATGAAGAAGCTCGGCCCGGCCTGTAGGTACGACGGGAAGACCCGCTTCTCTTGGAAGTAGTAGCGCGCGCGGCGGATCTTGTACGTTGATCCTGCGGGGATCACTCTCTCCTCGCCTGCTCTCTTGCCAATGTAGTTCATCGCCTTGATGGCGACGTCTCCCATCAACATGATCGCCTTCAGCTTGGGAAAGAGAACCAGCTCCTTCTCGAGCAGCAGCGAACATTCCTTGATGGTGCCGGCTTTGACACCGTACTCGCTCTTTCCACACTTCACAGCAGTCGTCAAATACACACCCAACTTCAGTATATCCCGGATGGAGGACACCTCGGCGCCGGCATCGCGGAATGCTTGCACAGTCGTCTCCTGAAACAGGGGCTTGCCCTTGGCGTAGTAGTAATCGTCCGGATCAGGCGGTGCCGCTTCCGACACCATCGCGATCTCGACTTTCCCGGGCTGGACGTTGACGCCCGGGACGATGTAGCACTCGTGCCTGACATCAGCGCACGGGAAAGCTACGCACCCTAGACATTCGCTCACTCGCACGTGCGTGACCTCCTCGAAGCGGCCCTAATGGCCCCAGCAAGTCCCCAGCAGCTTCTCGAGTTCACAACCGACAGCGATGCACAGAGCTGCGGATCCAACCCACGGTTGCAGGAAGTACCCGACGAGTGCCGGGTTCAACCTTTTCCATCTTCAACGACCGCGATACAATCGATTTCGACGCGGGCACCCAGGGCCAGTCCACTGCCCGCGACCGCACTGCGAGCCGGCTTCTTGTCGCGGAAGTAAGTCACGTACACTTCGTTCATTCTCGGCCACTCGGCGATGTCCGCAAGGAAGATCGTGCACTTGACCACGCGATCCAGGCTCGAGCCATGACGCTCGAGCACCGCCCGGATGTTCTCCATCGTCTGCCTGGTTTCCTCCGCGATGCCACCGGGCACCAGTTCGGTAGTGCCGGGAGTAATGCCGAGCTGTCCGGACAGATAGACCGTATTCCCGACGCGAACCGCTTCCGAGAATGGCAGATCGAGTGCCTCCCATTCGGGCGAGCTTAAGTATGCGACTGCAGTATCGGCTTGTCGCTGCGAGTCGGTACAGGAAACGGCGAATGCCATGATGGCTATGAAACCCAGAGACTTGAGGGTCAGCTTACGCAAAATCACCCTCCTTTTTGGACGCACCACCCAGCAGACGGCGGCGCAGCGACACTATTCAGGCTCCTTGAGACTAGTTACGGGTCGCCCTGGCGACGCAGGCATGCACGGCCACCAAGCTTCTCGGCCTGCAGCATCTACCTGGTCCGCTCGAATCTGGTGGTGACATATAGTTCGTAGTCCTTGCCGGGCGCTGCCAGATAGAACGTCTCGACGAACCCGTCGTTCGATATCACGCGATATGCTTCCCTGGCCCTCCAGTCTTCCCCGAAGTTCTCGATACGCTCCGTATCAAACACGATCAGGTCAGCTTTTGTGTGTGCCTCGTTCAGCACGAATTGGTTGACGATGCCTTCGTCATGGAACTGTCGATACACGAGCAGATCTCGCGCTCGATCGTAGCTGAAGAAGCTCCAGTACTCGTGGAATTCGCCCTCAGGGTTCCTTTCCTGTGGTGGATAGTTGCTCGCGTTCCTCTCGTGCAGGTACGCTCCATCCAATACGAAGGAATAGACCCGCTCCACAGTCCCGCTGCCGAATCGTCCCTCCGTCGTTCCTGTCCAGCTACCTTCGAGGAAGCGAACCGGCTTCCAGGGATCTTCTTCACGTTCATCCTGGCTTGCCGCCGGGTCGCCAAGCCCTGCCGTCAACAACATGAGTAAGAAGAATCGCGTCATGTCTGCTGCACCTCTCGTGGCGCGAGTGTGAGCGCCGAACAGGCAGCGACCGCCGGGCTATTCGGCCCCCGCCCGCCTGGCCCGATATAGCCGCTTCTGGACCTGGATTTGCCCGACGTGGTAAGTGTCATGCATCACTATCCCGATCAGCAGATCCACAATCCTATAGGAGCCACTCCCTGGAGCCACTTCATCCAGCC
>JBDHHL010000029.1:0-17621 GCA_039589375.1 Gemmatimonadota bacterium
TCCGGGCAGATCCAGGCGACGCTGGACGACCTAGAGGAACGCGGCCTGCTGTATGAGAGTGACGGGGCTCGCTGGCTGCGCACGAGCAGCTTCGGTGACGACAAGGACCGGGTCCTGGTGAAGAGCGATGGCAGCTATACGTACTTCCTTCCCGATATCGCTTATCATCACGACAAAGCGGTCCGCGGGTTCAAGACCGCCATCGATGTGTGGGGCGCCGACCATCACGGCTACGTCCCGCGGATGACCGCTGCGATGGAGGCGCTCGGCCTGGGGCGCGACTTCTTCGAGGCACTGATCGTCCAACTAGTACGCGTCGAGAGGGGCGGAGAGGAGGTCAAGTTCAGCAAGCGCTCGGGAGAGTTCGTCACGCTGAGAGACCTGGTCGAGGAAGTCGGTCCGGATGTGGCTCGGTACTTCTTCCTCGAACGCGGTCCGCAGCAGCAGATGGTCTTCGACCTCGACCTTGCCAAGGAACGCTCCGAAAAGAACCCGGTCTACAAGGTCCAATATGCCCATGCGCGGATCCGCAGCGTCTATCGACGCGGAGACATCGATCCGAACCAGATCGACCTCGACGTCGACCTCGCGCCGATAACGCAGCCGGCCGCACTCGAGATGATAAAGGTGCTGCTCGACTTTCCTGAAGTGGTGGACTCGTGCGCCCGCGACCGGGAGTGCCATCGCGTCGCCGCGTACTTGGAAGAGCTGGCGAATCATCTGAATAGCTGGTATCACGCCGGTACCCGGGACGCTGCCTTGCGCGTGCTGGGCCAGGAGGAGCACGTGACCAACGCGCGGCTCGTAGTGGCCCGCGCGGCCGAAGTGGTCCTGCGCAACGGACTCGAGCTTCTGGGCCTCGAGGCGCCCGAGCAGATGTGATGGCCACAAGTCGTTCGATGAAGCTGCTGTCACTCGCATCGCTGCTGTCGCTTCTGGTTCTCGCAGCGCCGGCGGCCCGGGGCCAGGATGCCCTGGACCCTGACCTTCTGGCGCGCTGCCAGGACGCGCAGCTTTCCTCCCGGCAGCTGGCGCTGTGCCGGGACGTGGTCGCTTCCGTTCAGCTTCTGCAGCCGGACCTCGGGATCGCCCTGGCCAGCGGCAACCCCGTCCTGGGAACGGCGAGTCCCATCGGTACCAAGTTCCGCTTCATACCGAGGGTGTTCATCGGCGGCAGGATCAACTTCGTGTGGGCCGGGATTCCCGACGTGCTGAACTACCCCGATGACCCGTCGGCGTCGGTGGGGACGCGCTCCTTCTCGATCCCGATGGCCCAGCTCGACGTCTCGGTCGGCGTGTTCGACGGGTTCCGGGTTGGATCGACCCTCGGCGGCCTCGGCTCTGTCGAGCTTCTCGGATCTCTGGGCCCGATGATCCTGCCCGCCAGTGAGGGGTTTGAGAACGACGCGACGGGCCTGGGCTTGGGTGCCCGGATCGGCGTGCTACGCGAGTCGTTCTCGGCTCCCGGCATCTCGATCTCCGGCGAGTACCAGTGGACGGGGCGAATCCGCTACGGGAACGTTGCCCAGGGGGACGACGCTCAATTCGGGATGGATCTGGAGGCGGCCAGCTTCCGTTTGGGCCTTAGCAAGAGCTTCGTCGCCGTGGGGCTGGCCTTGACGATAGGGTGGGATCACTACCTCAGCGATGTCGACTTCGGGATCGCCGGCTCGGACGGGAGCCTGGTGACGGTAGTTCCGCAGGACTCTCCGGCCTCACTGTCGGCCGGACGTTGGCTGGCCGCGGTCGATGTCTCCTACATCGTGCTGTTCCT
Source organism: Gemmatimonadota bacterium (assembly GCA_039589375.1). Classification (GTDB taxonomy): domain Bacteria; phylum Gemmatimonadota; class Gemmatimonadetes; order Palauibacterales; family KS3-K002; genus JASFMO01. The sequence goes on from JBDHHL010000029.1 coordinate 1,775, forward strand.
CAACATCGCGCTCGAGGCAGGCTGGCAGGAGAGCCAACGCCTGGCAACCTCCAGCGGGGATGAGATGACATCGGGTAACTTCTTTGGCGCCTTAGGGATAAGGGTGTCATTGTGACGCGGGATCGAGATGTTCTCCATATGCGCAGAGCCCTCGAGCTTGCCGAGCTCGGCTGGGGGTCAGTCGCCCCCAATCCCATGGTCGGAGCGGTGGTCGTGCGAGAGGGTGAGGTCATAGGCGAAGGGTACCATAAGAAGTGGGGTGGCCCTCATGCCGAGGTCGAGGCGCTGAGATCGGCGGGTGAGCATGCCCGGGGAGCGACCCTGTTCGTGACGCTCGAGCCCTGTCACCACCGGGGGAAGACCGGGCCCTGCTCGCATCTGATCGCCGAGTCGGGCATCGCTCGGGTCGTGTATGCTGCGGGCGAGGTGAATCCCGAAGCTGCCGGCGGGGCCGCCTGGCTTCGGACTCGAGGCGTCGACGTCGAGCCGGGGGTCTGCGAGACGGAGGCGGAAGCGCTGAACGCTGTGCATTTCAACGCCTTTCGCCGCAAGCGACCTTTCTTGGCCCTGAAGTACGCGCTGTCGCTCGATTCCATGCTGTCGGAGGGTGCGGGGCGAACTACCAGAATCACGGGCCCGGAAGCGGTCAGAAAGGCCCATCGACTGCGTGCCGGTCATGACGCCGTCATGGTAGGAATCCGCACCGCGCTGGTCGACGACCCGCAACTGACGGTCCGGGAGTGGAAAACGCCACGCAAAGCGCCGGTACGGGTGGTCCTCGATTCGGATCTCCGCCTGCCAGAGCGGTCCAGGCTTGTGGGAAGCGCCCGTGAAACACCCGTTTGGGTTCTTGCGGCTCCGGACGCTCCCGCCAAGCTGTCGGCGCGGCTGGAAGAGGAGGGGGTGACGGTCGTAAGGATCCCGCGGAGCGCCGATTCGGCAGGCCTCGATCTGGGTGCGGTTCTTGCCACGCTGTGGCGGCGAGAGATCCGATCGGTGCTGTGCGAAGGCGGGGGCGAGCTGGGAGCTGCCTGGCTTGCCGGAGGCCATGTAGATCGGTTCTACGCCTTCTTGGCGCCGGTGCTGATCGGTAAGTCAGGAGTGCCCGCCTTCCACGGCGAGCGAGGGTTGGCGGCTCGCGACTGGCGGCTGATCGGACGCGAGGAGCTGGGGCCAGACACCCTGCTGGTGCTGAGTCCGGCGGTAGCTCCTACGGAGCGGCGGGATGTTTAGCGGTATCGTCGAGGAACTGGGTGTCGTCGAGTCGGCGGCGGAAAAGAGCAACGGGCGCGAGCTGGTCATTGCTGCCGACAGTGTGCTGGAAGATCTGAAGGCCAGCGACAGCATCAACATCGACGGTGCTTGCCAGACGGTCGTCTCGGTGGCCGGCGGGATGTTCACGGTCCAGACGATCGCGACGACGCTATCGCGGACGACGCTGGGCGAGTTCCGGCGGAGCCGCAAGGTGAACCTCGAGCGAGCCATCGCGGCAGGACAGCGCTTCGGGGGACACTTTGTCCAGGGACACGTCGATGGCGTCGGGAAGGTGACGTCGGTGAAGCGCCAGGGCGATATGTGGCTGCTGCGTTTCACGCTGCCCGATACGGTGGCTCCGTTCACGATTCTGCACGGGTCGATCGCCGTGGATGGAGTCTCGCTTACGATCAACGATCTTCCCGAGGCCGGGACTGCCGAAGTTGCTCTAATACCTTATACTTATGAGCATACGAACCTCTCTCGGCTGGCACCCGGCAAACGTGTTAATCTCGAGGCGGACATGATCGGTAAGTACGTCGCCCGGGCTCTCGCTGGCGCTAGGGAGGGTCTGCCGCTGGGTGACCTGGAGGGGCGGCTGGCCGAGTGGGGTTACAGTGGGCAATGAGTGAGGGTCGGCCTCCGTGCCGGCTTAAGGAAAAAATGAGCGAGATAGAGTTCGACAAAGTCGAGGATGCGGTAGAGGCGATACGTCGCGGCGAGATGGTGATCGTCGCCGACGACGAGGATCGCGAGAACGAGGGCGATCTGGTCTGCGCCGCCGAGTTGATTACGCCAGAGATCATCAATTTCATGGCAACCCACGGGCGCGGTTTGATCTGCCTGACTCTGAGCCCTGAGCGGGTGGAAGAGCTGGTGCTTACCCCGATGGGCGACCACTCGATCGGCTCTCAGGGAACCGCCTTCATGGTGTCCATCGACGCGACGCCCAAGCACGGTGTGACCACGGGTATCAGCGCCTGGGACAGGGCGAAGACGATCCAGGTAGCGATCGACCCCGAGTCGCGGGCGGAAGACTTGCAGCGTCCCGGCCACGTGTTTCCGCTGCGAGCGAGGCCGGGCGGGGTGCTGCAGCGCGTCGGTCAGACCGAGGCCTCGGTTGACCTGGCGCGGATGGCCGGTCTCAAGCCGGCGGGTGTGATCTGCGAGATCTTGAACGAGGACGGAACGATGGCGCGGCGGCCGCAGTTGGAAGATTTCGCCAGGCGCCATGGGCTGAAGTTCGTGACGGTCGCCCAGATCATCTCGCATCGCTTGAAGACCGAGCTGCTGGTGCACCGCGTGGCGGAGGCCAGACTTCCCACCGATTTTGGTGAGTTCCGCGTCGTGGCGTACACGAACGAAGTCGATCGCCGGGAATACGTCGCGCTGATCAAGGGTGAGGTGGACAGCAAACAGGACGTGCTGGTCCGCATGCACTCGGAATGTCTGACTGGCGACGTCTTCCACTCGCAACGTTGCGACTGCGGCCAACAGCTGCACGCCAGTCTCCGGCACATCGAGGAAGAGGGAGAAGGCGTGGTAGTCTACATGAAGCAGGAGGGACGCGGGATCGGCTTGCTGAACAAGATCCGCGCCTACCAGCTTCAGGAGAGCGGGATGGACACCGTCGAGGCCAACGAGAAGCTCGGCTTTCCGGCGGACCTGCGCGACTACGGGATAGGCGTCCAGGTGCTCCTCGATCTCGGCATCAAGTCGATGCGGTTGATGACGAACAACCCTAAGAAAATCATCGGCCTGCAGGGTTACGGGCTGACGGTAACGGAGCAGGTGCCGATAACCGTGAAGCCCAACCGTCACAACGAGCGGTACCTCAAAGTAAAGCGCGAGAAGTTGGGTCACCTGATTCCGGTCGATGAGATAAGAGCTAGCTAGAAAGATGCGTGAGATATACGGTCGCTTTGATACGAAGGATCGCCGGTTCGCTCTCGTGGTGGGCCGGACGAACGAGCTGGTGACTCGTCAACTGTTGGCGGGCGCGATCGATTGCCTGCGGCAGCACGGTGCCGGCGAAGACCAGGTCGACGTTTTCTGGGTGCCGGGTGCCTGGGAACTGGCACCGACCGTCGCACGGCTGGCGCGTCGCAGCGACTACTCGGCCATCGTCGTTTTGGGCGCGCTGATCCGGGGTGCGACTCCGCACTTCGATTACCTCGCCGGGTCTGCAAGTTCGCGCCTGGCAAACGTGGCCACGCACTCGGACACTTACGTGTCTTTCGGCCTGCTCACCGCCGATACGATGGAGCAGGCCCTCGAGCGCGCCGGCAGCAAGGCGGGGAATCACGGCTGGAAAGCGGTCCTGGCAGCCATTGAGATGGCCGACCTTCTCGACCGGCTAGATGGGGAGTCGGACTAAAGCAAGAGCGCGAGCGCTACAGGTTCTTTACGCCTGGGAACTGCGCGGCGGCGAAGAGTCGTTGCGGGATGTTTACCGCGATCTGTCAACGCACGACGCATTGCCGCAAGACCCCGAGGGCCGTCAATACACCGAGCGTCTGCTGGGCGCTATCGAACGGGACGGCTTCAAGGTTGACGCTCGCATCGAGACCCTCGCCGACAACTGGCGTCTGTCACGGATGACGGCTGTCGATCGTAACATCCTTCGCGTGGCCGCTGTCGAGATGCTCAAGCTCGATGACGTACCGCTGCGCGTCTCCATCCGGGAAGCGATCCGCCTGGCCGAGTGGTTTGGCACCGAAGACAGCCGGCGCTTCGTCAACGGCGTGCTCGACGCTCTCCTGCACGAACTGGAACCCGAGCGACTTCCTGAGGCCCAATGAGCGCGGGCCCTCTGAAACTCCTGGTCATAAACTGGCAGGACATCAAGAATCCGCAGGCGGGCGGCGCCGAGGTGCACCTCCACGAGATCTTCGGCAGGCTCGTCGAGCGCGGCCACGAGATCACGTTACTCTGCTCTGGGTGGCCGGGCTCGCCGGCCCGCGAGCTCGTCGACGGAATGAAGGTGCACCGAGTAGGCGGGCGCCACAGTTTCACGCTTCTTGCGTTGCCGTACTACTGGCGGCAGCTTCGAGATGAGGAATTTGACCTCGTTGTGGAGGATATCAATAAGATACCGTTGTACAGCCCGCTCTGGGTGAGACCGCAGGTCGTGGCATTGGTACCACATCTCTTTGGCGCCACGGCATTTAGCGAAGCGTCGGTGCCGTTTGCGACGGCCGCTTGGCTAGCCGAACGACCTGTTCCGTTCTTCTACGAAGGCGTGCGTTTCCAGGCGATCTCCGGGTCAACGGCCGATGATCTCGAGCGGCGAGGCATTCCGCGGGCGAGGATCCGAGTCATCTATCCCGGGATCGATCACTCACAGTTCGAGCCGCATCGTGCCGGACGGCCCTTCGACTTGCCGACGTTCGTATACATGGGTCGGCTAAAACGTTACAAGGGGCTGGAGTCTGTCATCGATGCAATGGCCCGGCTGAAGGAGGCAGGGGTCGAGGCAAGGCTGATCATCGCGGGAAAGGGTGACCACGAGGCCGCACTGCGCGACTATGCTGCCCAGCGAGCACCGGATTGTGTGGAGTTCCTCGGGTACATCTGCGAAGACGAAAAGGTAGACCTATTGCGCAAAGGCTGGGCATTGGTTTACCCATCCCCTAAGGAAGGTTGGGGCATCACCAATCTGGAGGCGGCCGCCTCCGGCACGCCCGCCCTGGCTTCCGACTCCCCGGGCCTCAGGGAGTCGGTGGCGCACGAACGAAGTGGGCTGCTGGTGCCCCACGGGGATGTGGACGCGTGGGTGGGAGCGATGCGTCGAATCTCACAGGACACAGAGCTACTTCAGCGACTTCGAGTCGGCGCCATAGAGTTCGCACGCGAGTTCAGCTGGGATCGCACGGCGGACGAGACCGAAGCCCACCTTTTGGAGGTCCTCGCCAACGGTCCGCGAGAGACCGAACTCAGTCAAACGCTTACGTCTTGGAGGTGAGATGGACATTTCCATGACCGCTCGGCACTTTGAGTTGAACGATTCGTTGCGCGAACACGTACAGAGCCGTTTGGGCCGGCTGGACCGTTACAACCAGCGAATGTCGCGGTTGGATGTCACGCTGACGGATGAGAACCGACAGAAACGCGTAGAGGCTCTTGCAGCGGTTGACGGAGATGTTGATATCCACGCAGAGGCGGTCGCCGACGATTTTCGGACGGCCGTAAACCGGGTGTCCGACAAACTGGCGCGGCAGCTCAAACGCCGTCACGAGCGGCGCAGCAACCATCAGGCGCCGCGATTGAATGAGGAGATACAACCTCAGGAGGTTGTAGAGGGCAGCGAGTCGTGAGCCTGACTGTTCGTGAGCTTCTGGACCTTCGCGGCCAGAGTCTGCAACTAACAACGGCGACCAGCTCGGAGGAAGCGCTCGGGCGCGAGGTACCGGACGGGGAAATCTCGAGCCCGGGCGTCGCTCTGGCCGGTTATACCGAGCGTTTCGCCAGGGGTAGAATCCAGGTCCTGGGCGAGACGGAAGTATCCTACCTCCGTTCGCTCGAGCCGCACCGCTGCCGCGCGGTGATGGAGACGCTCCTCTCCTTCGATTCGCCCGTCGTGATCATCACGAAGAGCCAGGAGCCGCCACCGGTCGTGCTGGAGGTGGCGGAACAAGCCGGCGTCCCTGTGTTGGTGAGCGGTCTGGGCACGGCCGAGTTCTATCGTCGCATCAATCCGTTTCTGAACGAGCACTACGCTCCGACGACCCACGTCCACGGGTCGCTAGCCGACATATACGGCGTCGGCCTGCTGTTCATCGGCCGCAGCGGAATCGGCAAGAGCGAGTGCGTCCTCGACCTCGTCGAGCGCGGGCATCGGCTCGTGGCGGATGATGTCGTGCGGATCATGCGGCAAGGGCACGACGTGCTGATTGGGAAAGGGTTGGCGCTGGCTCGTCACCACATGGAGATCCGCGGTATCGGGATCATCGATGTTCGCGCGCTGTTCGGTATCCGCGCGATTCGGCAGCAAAAGCGAATCGAGGTGGTGGTCCAGCTGGTCGATTGGAACGAGCAGGAGGCGTACGATCGCACCGGGCTGGACTCGGACCATACGGAGATCCTCGGTGTCCAGATACGCCGGGTTACGGTTCCTCTGAATCCGGGCAAGAATATCACCGTGATCTCAGAGGTCGTCGCGATGAACCACCTGTTGAGGTACTCCGGCGTCGATTCGGCGAATGCGTTCAACGAGCGGCTCAAGGACGCCATGGCGCCCGTGCAAGAGTACCTCGAGGAAGACTATGAGTGACGAAGTCCAGGGCATCTTAGTCGGGCACGGGAAGTTGGCCGAAGGGATGCTGGATGCCGTGCAGGAGATCACAGGTCTCGGCGAAGGTCTGGTCACGCTCGACAACGAGGGCTTGACGCCGGAAGCGCTGGAGGAAAGCCTCGATCAGCTGACCGGCGGTCGGCCGAGCGTGATCTTCGTCGATCTACCGAGCGGCAGCTGCGCGTTCGCTGCTCGCCGCCTCAGGCTTCGTCACGCGGATGTCGCCGTCGTTTGCGGCGTCAATCTTCCTCTTCTTCTCGACTTCATCTTCCATCGTACGTTGCCGCTGGACGAGATTATCGCTCGGCTACGCACGCATGTAGGCGTTTCGATAGAACATACTTCGGATGGCAATTCTTCTGTGCCGGGTCGATGACCGACTGATCCATGGGCAGGTTGTGGTCGGGTGGGGTTCGCAGCTGGGTCTCGACTTCGTGGCGGTCGTGGATGATGAGCTTTCCGCGAGCGAGTGGGAACAGGACCTCTATCGGGCCGGGCTGCCCGATGACGTTGAGGCCCAATTCCGGAACGTCGAAGACGCCATCCGCGAGTTTCCCGGCTGGAAAACCAGCGCCGAAGGTGGCTTTGTCCTTACGCGCGACCTCGCGACAATGCGTCGATTGGCTGAAGGCGGCGCGTTAATAGAGGTCGAGATCAACATCGGAGGATTGCACGACGCGCCGGGGCGACGTCGAATCCTACCCTACTTGTTTCTGGGCGATAAGGACAGGGAGGAGCTCCAGCGTTTTCGGCACGCCGGCAGCGCGGTCAGCGCGCAGGACGTGCCGGGGGCTCGTAAGATCAGACTCGAAGAACTTCTCAAACTGGTGTCGGGGTAGAGCTGGAACTCACACACATACTGGGCTTGGCCCTGCTGGGAGGCCTGCTGGGCCTCGACGGCATTTCGTGCGTGCAGTCGATGGTCGCGCGCCCGATCGTGGCGGGGCCGCTGGCGGGGCTCGTGATAGGTGACCCGGTTGCCGGGATGTGGGCTGGAGCGCTGTTGGAACTGGTGAGCCTCAAGCAGTTGCCCATCGGGGCTAACCGGCACTGGGACACGGGGCCGGCGGCGGTTGCCGCCGCAGTGGCGGCGTCGACGGTCAGTCCGGCCGGAACAGCGCTTGTTGTGGGCGTTGGCTTCGGCGCCCTCGTGGGTTGGGCGGGAAGTTGGAGTATTCACGCGATGCGCCATCTGAATGCCCAGGTGGTGGCGTCCCAGGTCGGTCGGCCGATGGCCCCGTACGAACTCGACTTCAGGCATCTTGTGGCGATGACGATCGACTTCGTGCGGGCGGTTTTGCTGACTTTAACCGCCGTGCTGTGTGTCCTGGTTGTCACTCCACATGTGGGAGGGGCGCCGCAGAGCGCGGTCACGTTTTCCGCCGTCGCTCTGCTGGTGGCGGCCGCCGCGGCGCTGGGAGTGGTCATCGGCACTATGGCGCGGGGACGCGTGGTGGTGATCGCGTTCGGTGTGGGTGTGCTAATCAGTACGGTTGTCACGCTATGGCTGCGCTGAACCGTCAACTGCGCCTGAGATTCCTCCTGCGGAGTCTGATGATCCAGGGCTCCTGGAACTACCGGACCATGCAAGGGGGCGGCCTCGGTTTCGCGCTCGTCCCGATGCTGCGAAAGCTGTATGGGCAGGATCGGGAGGCACTGAACGCGTCGGTCGGCCGGCACGCCGGCTTCTTCAATGCCCACCCCTATCTGGCGACCGTAGCAATCACCGCCTTGGCGCGAATGGAGGAGGAAGGGGCGACGGTCGATCAGATCGAGCGGTTCAAGAGCGCGCTCGTCAGCCCGCTCGGAAGTCTGGGTGACCGGTTGGTATGGGCCCGCTGGCGCCCGCTGTGCGTGTTCGTGGCGCTGGTACCCTTTCTGGCCGGTGCGCCGTGGTGGGCTGCAACTTGTTTGTTTTTAATACTTTACAACGCCATGCAGATGAGCATGCGCATCTGGGGGCTACGCCTCGGCTGGCACGAAGGGCGAGACGTCGGTAGGGCGCTCATGAGTTCGCGTTTGCGACGGCTGCCGGATCGGCTTACGATACCCCTGGCGATCGCAGGAGGAGCGGTACTGCCGCCGCTGGTTCTCGCTTTCGGCGGCCCGTCAGGCGCTAGCCCGATTCCCGTCATCGGCATTGCCCTCGTCCTGGCGGCCCTGGGATACTCGCGTCCCACGACCGCACGGCGCGCCGTCACCGTTGGCATCGTAGCAGCCTCGATCATACTTGTCGGCCTTGAGATGACCGTATGGTAAACGTGGAGGAAAAGGAATACCTGGCAGCTGTAACCGTGGCGAACGTGTACGGCCTCCACGCGCGCCCGGCGGCTGAGTTCGTCAAGCTGGCCAACCGGTACGAGTCGGAGATTCTGGTCAGCAAAGACGGCATAGAGGTGAACGGCAAGAGTATCATGGGCGTGATGATGCTGGCAGCTGAGAAGGGATCCGCCATCGAGATCAGGGCTCGCGGCGCCGACGCAGAGGTAGCCGTCAAAGCACTGGTCAAGCTTGTCGCTGGTGGTTTCGGAGAGGACTGAAGCGGTGGGCGAGATCGTGCAAGGGATCCCGGCTTCGCCGGGCATAGTCCTCGGTCCAGCCTGCGTCGTGCGCTGGCCGGGGCTGGATGTCGCTCACGCCACCGTTTCCTATGAGGACGTGGATGTAGAAGTCGAGCGATTCCGTGCTGCCCGCGAGCAGGCCATCGATCGTACGCGCGAGTTGCGAAGGCAGGTGGAGGGTCGCCTCGGCGCAGTTCAGGCCAAGATCTTCGATCCTCAGCTGATGATGCTCGAGGATCCCGATCTGATCGACCGAACCATCACCTACATCAGCGAAAGCTATCTGACCGCGGAGCGCGCTTTCAGCCTCCGGGTATTGGAGTTCCGCTCTCAATGGCTCGACGCCACACATGCCCGGGTGATGGACCGGGTCGCGGACCTGAACGATGTGCAGGCGCGCGTGCTCTCTGTGTTGATCGACGTGCCGGTGCCGGATGCGCTTCGGGCCGACTGCTGCGATTCGTGCATCGTGGTGGCGAAGGAGCTGACGCCCAGTCACATAGTCGAGCTGGACCCGGAGCGAGTCATCGGGATTGCGACGGATGTGGGCACGCGGACCGCCCACGCATCGATACTGGCGCGCTCGCTGGGGATTCCGGCGGTGGTCGGGCTGGGCGATCTGTCGCGAAGGATCGAGGACGGAACGGAGCTGATCCTGGACGGAAGACGTGGTAGGGTCGTCGTTGCGCCCACAACCCACGAGAAGCACAGGTACCATGACCGCGACGTCAAGGCCAAAGAGGCCGCGGAGGAGCTGAAGCACCTCATCGACCTGGATGCTGAGACCACCGACGGTGTTCGCATCGGCCTGTATGCCAACCTCGAGTTGCCAGGAGATGCCGAGGCCGCCGTAGCTATCAACGCCGATGGCGTCGGGCTCTTCCGAACCGAGTTCCTCGTCGTCGGCAAGGCGGCGGCACCGGACGAGCAGGAGCAGTACGAGGCGTTCAAGAGCGTCGTTGAAAAGGTTGCGCCGCGACCGGTGACGATAAGGACTTTCGATCTGGGCGGCGACAAGTTCCCGCTCTTTCTGCCGCCGATCACGGAGGAGAACCCCTTCCTGGGCTGGCGCGGACTGCGCGTCTATGAGCTGATCCCGGATCTGTTTCACGACCAGCTACGTGCGGTACTCCGGGCCGCTGCCCATGGGCCTGTGCGGCTGCTCGTCCCGATGGTGAACAGCGTCGACGAGATTCTCTGGATACGCAGCGTTCTCGACAAGGCCAGAGACGAGTTGGAAGGCGAGGGGATCACCTACGGTGATTGTCTGTTTGGCGTGATGTTGGAGACTCCGGCGGCTGTCGGCATCACCGACAAGCTCGCACGACACGTCGATTTCTTCAGCATCGGTACCAACGACCTTATCCAGTACGTGCTGGCCGTCGATCGCGGGAACGCCCAGTTGTCGTCGTACTTCGACCTTTACCATCCGGCCATGCTCAGGTACATCCGCGAAGCCGTCGCTGCGGCGAAACGAGCGGATCGCCCCATAAGCGTGTGCGGCGAGTCTGCCTCCGATCCACTGGCCGCGACCCTGCTGATCGGACTCGGCATACGCAGCCTCAGCTGCTCGCCGGGCGCGCTCTTGGAGCAGAAGCAACTGATCCGGTCGCTCGAGTTGCGGGAGATCGAGCGCCTCGTCGAAGAGCTGATGGATGCCGAGTCGGGCCGGGAGATTCGCGAGCGCCTGCTCAGGGCGCTGACCGCTGTGGCCGACCTACCCTCGCTGGACACGAATTCCAGCTTGTCACACCCGGCTTAGCTAAGTAGCTTCTCACGTTCTAGTAATAGTATCGGCCGCTGATGATCGCAGGCCCTGTAGGGCCCGCGACCTTGGGTAGGAGTAGAAGCTTGTCGAGAAGGTACCTTTTTACATCCGAGAGCGTCACGGAGGGGCACCCGGACAAAGTCGCGGACCAGATCTCGGACGCGATCCTCGACGCGATCATCGAAGAGGATCCGAGCGCGCGGGTTGCCGCTGAGTGTTTGGTGACCACCGGCCTCGCGTTCGTGGCGGGAGAGATCTCGACCAGCACGTATGTCGACATTCCGGGCGTCGTCCGCGAGACGATCCGAGACATCGGGTACGTGGATGCGGCGTATGGGTTGGACCACAAGACGTGCGCGGTAGTCACATCGATAGATCAGCAGTCCGCCGACATCGCTATGGGTGTGGATACAGGCGGCGCTGGTGACCAGGGGATGATGTTCGGCTACGCGACCAAGGAGAGCCAGGAGTTGATGCCGTTGCCGATCGTACTGGCTCACAGGCTGACGCGTCGGCTCGCCGAAGCGCGCAAGCGGGGAGAGGTCGGCTGGCTTCGCCCGGACGGCAAGTCGCAGGTGACCGTCGAGTACGATGGCGACCGGCCGGTTCGGGTTCAGGCCGTTGTCTTGTCGACCCAGCACGACGACGACATCGAGAACGGTGAGATCCAGGAGACCGTCAGGAAGTCCATCATCGAACCGGTCATGCCGCCCGAGCTCTACGACCCGGAGAAGACCGAGATCCATATCAATCCGACCGGCCGCTTCGTCACGGGTGGCCCGCAGGGTGATGCGGGCCTCACCGGCCGCAAGATCATCGTCGACACTTACGGCGGCATGGGGCGCCACGGAGGCGGCGCCTTCAGCGGCAAGGATCCCACCAAGGTGGACCGATCGGCCAGCTACGCGGCGCGCTGGATCGCTAAGAACATCGTCGCGGCGGACCTGGCTGCTGTTTGTGAGGTGCAGCTCGCCTATGCGATCGGCGTTGCAGAGCCGGTTTCCGTACTGGTCGACTCTCGGGGAACCGGACGAGTCCCGGACACCAGGCTCGAGACGGCGGTGCGGAATGCGTTCGACCTGACGCCGCGGGGGATCATCGAAGCGCTCGGACTGCGGCGGCCGGTGTTCAAGCGCACGGCCGCCTACGGGCACTTTGGGCGCGAACCAGATGGGGATGGCGGCTTCTCCTGGGAGCGGTGTGACAAGGCGGATGAGCTGAAGACGTTGGCAAAGCAGGGGTGAAGTACTTCGACGCCGATGCAGGTAATCCAGAACAGCTGAATTGGGAAGAGATACGATGTCTGTGGAGACCATTGATCATCACATACGCGACATAGAGCTGGCGGACGAAGGACGACGTCGCGTGGAATGGGCCGAGCGCTCGATGCCGGTGGTTCGGATGATTCGCGAGCGCTTCGCGAAGGAACGACCACTGGAGGGTCAGAAACTCTCGGCGTGCCTTCACGTGACCACCGAGACGGCCAACCTGGTCATCACCCTGCAGGCGGGTGGTGCCGACGTGGCACTCTGCGCGTCCAATCCGTTGTCGACGCAGGACGATGTGGCGGCGCACCTGGTTCGCGATCACGGAATAAAGGTGTTCTCGATCAAGGGCGAAGATCACGACGTTTACTACGATCACATAAAGGCCGCTCTGGCACACCGTCCCGGCATCACGATGGATGATGGAGCCGACCTTGTTGGATCGTTGCACATGATCGCCCTAGGGCGGATCGACGATCTGGCCGAGCCGGTGCGCCGCTGGGTCATGGGCCTCAGCCGGGAAGAGCGGGAAGCGATCGTCGGCACCGTGATCGGCTCGACGGAGGAAACGACGACCGGGGTCATCCGGCTCCGCGCGATGGCCCAGGACGACGTGCTGCAGTTCCCGGTCATCGCGGTGAACGACAGCCTTACCAAGCACCTGTTCGACAACCGTTACGGCACCGGTCAATCCACACTCGATGGCATTCTTCGTGCAACGAACATGCTGCTGGCGGGTGCGCGCGTGGTTGTAGCCGGGTACGGATGGTGCGGTCGCGGTGTGGCGAGTCGTGCCCAGGGGGCCGGCGCGAGGGTGATCGTGACGGAAGTGGAGCCCCTCAAGGCGCTCGAGGCCGTCATGGACGGCTTCGACGTCATGCCGATGGCGGAAGCCGCCAAGATCGGGGACGTCTTCGTCACGGTGACAGGGGACACCAGCGTGATCCGGGAAGAGCACTTCCGGGCCATGAAGGACGGCGCCATAGTGGCCAACTCCGGGCACTTCAACGTCGAGATCGACCTGGAGCGGCTGGCGTCAATCGCGGACGGGCCACCACGGATCGCGCGCGAGTTCGTTGAGGAGTATCGGCTGGCTGGAAGGCGGGTCTTCGTGCTGGGCGAAGGCCGCTTGATCAACCTGGCTGCGGCCGAGGGCCACCCAGCGGCGGTGATGGACATGTCCTTCGCAAACCAGGCGTTGGCCGCGGAATACCTGGTGAAACAGGGGTCCGATCTGAGCGTGGCGGTGCACCGAACGCCGGACCCGATCGACCGAGAGATTGCGCGGCTGAAGTTGGAGACCATGGACATCGGGATCGATACACTCACGGAGGAGCAGCAGAAATACCTCTCGTCTTGGGACTTGGGAACCTAGTAGTCTGGCGGGGTTTACAGACACTCGAGGTCTGGTATTTTGGGATCGAATCCCCTGCCGGATGACGAATCGCTTTGAACGACATGAATCAGGTTAAAGTCACGAGCCTCGGGCTCGACAAGGCTTCAAATACCCCGGTCGTGATCCTGCAGGAGACGGAGGGCGATCGCGTGCTGCCGATCTGGATTGGCCCAGGCGAAGCGAGCGCGATCGCGATGGAGCTTGCCGGAATGAGGTTCTCGCGCCCCTTGACCCACGATCTGTTCACCGCGCTGCTGCAAGGACTCAACACTGAGTTGCAGCGCGTGCTAATCACTAAGGTAGTCGACAATACTTATCACGCCGAGCTGATCCTGCGTCGGGATGGAGATATGGTGTCTATCGACGCGCGACCGAGCGACAGCATAGCTATCGCGTTGCGCGCGAAAGCTCCGATCTATGCTCACGATGACCTGCTCGAGGAAGCCACGATCGAGGTCCAGCATACCGAGATCGAGCCGGGCCAGCTCCCCGACGACCTGGCCGAGTCCGAGGAGACCGGCGGCATGAATGCGGAGCAGCTCAAGGAGTATCTGAAGAGGATGAATCCAGAGGACTTCGGTCGATTCAACCCGTGATGCGTTTACGTAGTCGTGGTGAACGCCGCCGGCGCACGTCGCTCCGGCGGCGTTTCTTTTCTGCCTGCACGCTCTTGTTGATGCCGCTCTTCGTTCTGCCCAAGGGGGTGCTTCGCGCTCAAGACGAACGTGCGGCCCGGATTCTGGCGCGTCAGGCGCGGCTAACCCGCGACCAGGCGGGCGATATCCGGATGGTCGAGTCGCTGCTGGTGGCGATCGAAGGCGTCGGCGAGGAAGGCGTGGCGCTATCCGAGCCTCTGGCCGTGGTTCGGTTGCAGGAGGCCGTCGACGAGGTGCGCGGTCTGGGTGGTGATATCAGCCTCGGGCAGCTGGTCTTCGATCCCCCTCATCTGACCGTCGTCGGCCCCGCGGTACCGGGCGAGTTTCAGGTAGTCTTCACGTATGCATTGACGAGCGATGCAGCGGAAGTGGAAATGGCTGCGATGCTGCCTGTGGACACGCTGATCGTAGAGATCCAGCGTGGCAGCGTCGAAGCCAGCCCCGATCCGCTTCTGGTGGCGCGCGGAGAAGGTGGACCGGAGGCACGTCCGTATCGAAGGTACGTGACGGAGGGACTGCCGGCCGAGCGGGTTGTTACGGTCGAGCTCATCCACGGCCGCGTGGACTGGAGAAGCCGTCTCGCGGTGCTGCTGGCCACGACCTTTGCCGCGGGTGCCGCCGCGGTCTGGGTCTGGCGGCGCAGTTCCGGCACGGGGCGTACGGTGGCCCTGGCGGAGTAGCCCGGCAGCGGCCGGCACGGTGGCTTCCGTTCACTCGGCGTCCTAAGTTAACGAGCATGGCGCTCGTTACGTCTCCCGCGACAATCCTCAAGACCTACGAGTACAGCGAAACCAGCAAGATCCTCCGTCTGCTATGCCGGGATCATGGCTTGTGCTCGGTCATCGCCAAGGGTGCCCGGCGCCCCAAGAGCCGGTTTGGCGGTTTGCTGGAACCGTTCACGGATGGCATTGCGACCTTCTACGCCAAAGAGGGACGGGAACTGCACACGCTGTCCGGGTTCGAGCTGTTGCGCGAGCGCCAGGCTCTGGGTAACGAGTTGATCCGCTACGCCGGCGCGGGGATTCTCACCGAGATGGTGCTCCGCTTCACGCCTTCGGCTCCCGATCTCGAGTTGTTCGCGCAGCTTGGCCGGGGGTTGGACCGTCTGTTGGATGAGCCGGGTGACCTGGAGACCGCCGTTCTGGAGGAGACCTGGAGGCTGATCGCTCGCCTCGGCTTCGGACCTAGCGTGGATCGTTGTGCCGCGTGCGGCGAGTTGCCGGCACCGGAGGAAACGGCTCACTTCGATCTCGCTGACGGCGTAATTATCTGTCACCGCTGTCGTCCGCAGACCCGGGATCTGCACCTGCGCGCCCTTGGTCCCGATGCGCGGATCGAGTTGGCGGCCCTCTTGGCCGCAGGCGCTCCGCTCGAGCGGCTTTCGACTTCGCGTTCGCAGCGTGACCTACTCCGGGAGTTCATAGCCTACCATCTCGCGGAGCACCGCCCGTTGAACTCGTTCCGCTTTTTGGAAGAGCGACTCGGATGAAATCCGTCATACTGGGAACGGCGGGACACGTCGATCACGGCAAGACCGCCTTGGTGGAGGCCCTGACGGGCGTGAATACGGACCGTTGGGCAGAAGAAAGGGAGCGTGGAATAACGATCGACCTGGGGTTCGCGCCGTTCCCGTCCGACTCGGACGAGTTGGAGA
>JBDHHL010000030.1:0-17521 GCA_039589375.1 Gemmatimonadota bacterium
AACATGGTCGAGCAGCTCGCTTGCTTCAAGCGTCAGAGCCGCCCGCGACAGAGCGGCGTCCAGTTCCTCATGATCCAGATTCCGTACCGCCTCCAGGCAGTTCGTCAGGAGCCGCGTAGGGTGGTCGCGCCTGAGTTCCTCGTCACCCTGGCGTGATGCCCCGTAGTTCGCCCTCTCGTCCTCCTGTACCAACGCCTCGAGTTCTCTCATGTCGAGCTTCGCCACCTGCCCGATGCGCCGACCGGCCTCGATCGCCTGCCGCAGGAGCCTCAGACGCTCGATATCCCTATCCGAATATAGGCG
This sequence comes from Gemmatimonadota bacterium, assembly GCA_039589375.1. Taxonomy (GTDB): domain Bacteria; phylum Gemmatimonadota; class Gemmatimonadetes; order Palauibacterales; family KS3-K002; genus JASFMO01. Next base: position 304 of record JBDHHL010000030.1, read on the forward strand.
CTGGCCACCGTCCGACCGCCACGGCTTCACGGCGTCGTATCTAAGCTCCCAGGCGCGGAGGACGTCCCGACTCAGTCCCGTACGACGTGCCACGACCCTGATTGGGTGCCTCTTTTCGGTATCCTGACTCATGCTTTTCACATTCCCGCGGATTTCATGTGTCAATGGGCTCAAATCCGTGTCAAACACCTTCTACCTGACCCAAAACTAGTGATCTGTACATATATTGTCAATATTTGTACATTGACCATCCCTTGACAGACTACGGGTGTCGCATTACGTTGCTCGACACCAAGTGGACAAACAGTACCGTCTGTTGGTGGAAAATCCCGAGGTAGCCTCTCGGTTCCAGCTCGAAAGAGGAGGGTATCCATGAAGAAGACAATCGACGTTATCGCCGCTGTGCTGCTGGTCGTTGGCGGTCTCAACTGGGGCCTCGTGGGCTTCTTCGGATTCGATCTCGTTGCGACGGCACTGGGTGAGATGAGCGGCATCAGCCGTGTCACCTATGCGCTGGTCGGCCTATGTGCCGTGTATCAGGCCCTGACGTGGAAAGAGATTCAGAAGCGGTGGGCCTTGCATTGGGCGAGGTACTAGCCCTCTAAGCGTGCCCTGCTGTGGGCACAGTCACTCGATTCAAAACAGGAGGATCAAAATGTTGCGTGACATTCTTCGCCCCGTATTCGCTCTCGTAGCCGTTCTTGCGGTGAGCTCACCCGTGTCCGCCCAGTACATGTCGTCCTCTAAGCACGAGAAGAGCGAGAAGGACATCGTCGAGACCGCGATCGCCGCCGGCTCGTTCGAGACTCTCGTGGCAGCCGTCAAGGCCGCCGGCTTGGTCGAGACGCTGCAGGGAGATGGTCCGTTCACGGTGTTCGCGCCCACGGATGAGGCGTTTGCCAAGTTGCCCGCTGGCACGGTCGAGTCTTTGCTGAAGCCCGAGAACCGGGACAAGCTCATCGCGGTTCTCACGTACCATGTCGTTCCCGGTCGTCTGATGGCCAAAGATGTCGTCGGAGAGAAGTACTTGAAGACGGTTCAGGGTCAGAAGATCAAGGTCTCGTTGAAGGGCGACGCCGCGATGGTTGACGATGCCCGCATCGTAAAGACCGACATCGAGACCAGCAATGGCGTCATCCACGTGATCGACTCGGTCATATTGCCAAACTAACAAACTTGGGTTCCCATTTCCGATGTAGCAGCAGTACCTGTGAGTTTGAACATAGATGATCGGAGCGGCGGATCGGCGTTCGCAACAGCGGCGTCGGTTCGTCATAGGGAAACCGTATCAGCGCAACTGACAAAGAGGGGAGAGCGGCGGGGCCGCGCTCCCCTCTTCCAGTCATAGTTTGCCGGAGTCACTCTAGCATCCGCGAACTTCAGCGGGAGAGCGGCGACAACCGGAGGTCGCGTTTGCACACGCGGGCTGAGGCACTCATGATTAGGACCACGCTGTGCGGAAGGCTTATCTAGGGCATTGACCAATATCGGACCGGACGATTCATGAAGGAGACGGCATCGTCATGAAGAGGATCGCGATCGTAGTGGCCGGGTTGGTCGTGGTCGCGGCCATCGCGTTGTACGCAAGCCGCGTACGCACTCCTCCGATACGGGACGCGGCGGGTCGAGTCATACCCGGCAGCGTCGCGTCGCTCGAGCAGGTCACGCTGGGTGGATGGAGACAGTACATACTGATCCGCGGCAGCGACGCGTCGAACCCGGTTCTCATGTTCCTGCACGGTGGCCCGGGCATGCCGATGATGTACCTAGCCCACCGGTTCCAAAGGGAGTTGGAGAACGATTTCTTGATCATCCACTGGGATCAGCGAGGCGCAGGGAAGTCGTTCGCTGCCGATGTGCCGGTGGAGTCGATGGATGTCGAGCAGTTCCTGTCCGATGCTCGTGAACTGGTCGAGCTGGTCCGATCACGTTACGGAGCCGAGAAAATCTACCTGGCCGGTCATTCCTGGGGCAGCTATCTGGGGATGCTGTTCGCGGCACGCCATCCGGAACTGCTGCACGCGTACATCGGGATCGGTCAGGTCGTGGACGAGCAGAGGGCGGCAGCGATCCAGGACGAATTCATTCGGCGCCGCGCCGTCGAGACGGGCGATCAGGACGCTCTGCAAGAGCTCGAGGCGCAAGGCCGAGCGGCACACGAAAAGTGGCTCTTCAAGTTCGGCGGCGAGCTGCATCGGCATACCAGCTGGCTCCCGTTCCTTTGGGCCGGCCTGCAGGCGCCGGAATACAGCTTGACCGACGCCGTGAACGTTGGCCGGGGTTCGAGCTTCTCTTCGCGGCACATGCGCTATAATGCCATCCAGGGCCCTCTGATCGAGCACGTCACAAAGGTGGATGTGCCCGTCTACTTCTTCACCGGCCGACACGACTACACGACGCCTTTCGAGCTGGTGGAGCTATACTTCGAGCGACTCGAGGCCCCGGCCAAGCGAATGGTATGGTTCGAGGAATCCGCCCATTTCCCGTTCTTCGAGCAGCCGAGGGAGTTCACAAAGGCGATGCGGGCGGTCCTCGCAGGTTCTTGACCGGCAGCGTATATTCGGGTCCGGAATCCGGAACGCCGAATGACTATGACTCGCAGAGTATCTGCTCTCTTAGTGGCCAACGTGGTGGTGTTCTTCATCACCTGGCCCCCGAACCAGTTGTTCGGGGGGATGGCTCTCATGCCAGCGGCAATCTTCGTCCGGCCGTGGACGATCGTCACGTACATGTTCCTTCACGGCGGGTTCGGTCACCTGTTCTTCAATATGTTGGCCCTCTTCTTCTTCGGGCCTCGGCTGGAGGATCGGCTCGGCGGGGGGCATTTCCTGGGGCTCTACTTCGCGGCCGGGATAGCCGGGGCGCTGCTCTCGATCATCGAGGCGTTCACGCCGCTGAGCTCGCCGTACACCACGATCGTGGGCGCGTCCGGAGCTGTTTTCGGAGTCATGCTTGGGTTCGCTTACTACTGGCCGCGGGACAAGATCTTCATTTGGGCGATCTTGCCGGTGGAGGCGCGGCTCTTCGTAGGGATCATGACGATAATCTCGCTCTACTTCGGGTTCCGCGGCGGCGGCGGAATAGCCCACTTCGCGCATCTGGGCGGCTTCCTGGGCGGCTACCTCTACCTCAAGTGGATGGAGTACCGATCTCCGGCCAGGCGCTTCAAGGCTAAGTTGGAGGGTCCGGTCAGCCGCAACCCCGTCGTCCAGAAAGCGGACCTCAAGCGTTGGGAGAGGATCCGGCGCGACCAGATGCATGAGGTCAATCGGGATGAGCTGGATAGACTTCTCGAGAAGATCAAGACGTCGGGCATCGGCAGTCTGACGCCAGATGAACGGGCTTTTCTCGATCGCTTCACGCCGGAATAGCCGCGTCCAATTCTGCGCGCCCCCGGCTTCACGAACTGGGCACCCTGCCCGGCGCGCGACCCTTTGTTCCAATGCGGAGAGCGAGGACCGAGATGGTCGAGGCGTACGGCTGCGCGCTCGGCGGTTCCTTGGGCCAACAGGCTCGCGATCAAGATCATGGGAGACTGACGGTGGACCAGTCTGATTCGTTGGACAAGACCGAGCGAGCGATAACGACGGCGGAATTCGACGCGGTCATCTTCGACCTCGACGGCGTCGTCACTCATACGGCGTCGGTGCACGCGCGCGCCTGGAAGCGGGTATTCGACGAGTACCTGCAGCGCCTTGCGGAAGAGCGAGGCACGCCGTTCCAACCGTTCGAGATCGAGACGGATTACCCCGAGTACGTGGATGGCAAACCGCGCTACGACGGCGTGCGGAGTTTCCTCGCATCGCGCGCGATCGAGCTTCCCGACGGCGACCCGTCCGATGGACCGGACGAGTTGACGGTGTGCGGTCTAGGAAACCGCAAGAACGTGCTGTACAATGAACAGCTGAGCGAAGGCGGCGTTGAGATTTTCGATGACACCGTGGGGCAAATCCGTAATTGGCGTGGCATGGGGTTCAAGACGGCGATCGTTTCGTCGAGCAAGAACTGCGTGGGTGTCTTGAGAGCGGCGGGCCTGACCGATCTCTTCGACGTGCGTGTGGACGGCGTCGAGTCGGCGCGCATGGGGCTCACCGGCAAACCGGCCCCCGACATCTTCCTGAAGGCCGTGGAGCTTCTGGGTGTCGTACCGGAGCGGGCGGTCGTCTTCGAAGACGCCGTGTCCGGGGTACAGGCCGGACGCGCGGGCGGGTTCGGCTGGGTGATCGGCGTCGATCGGATCGGCGCGCCGGAGCTTCTATTGGAGAACGGAGCCGACACGGTTGTCAGCGATCTCGGACAAGTGCGAACTGGGGGCTGAGGATTATGGCTGAAGGGCACGCAGAAGGAGCACGTTTGGCCAGCGAGTTGCCGTCCGCGCTTGACGCTTGGGAGGAAATAGCTGGTCACCTCGAGGGCAAACGTCCGGCGATGTTCCTCGACTACGATGGAACGTTGACCCCGATAGTCTCGCAACCTGAGGACGCGATCCTCTCGGAGGAGATGCGCGATGTGTTGCGCGAGCTGGCCGGCCTCTGCACGGTGGCCATCGTCAGCGGCCGTGACCGGACCGATGTCGAGCCGATGGTGCGGCTGGACGGGTTGGTCTTTGCCGGCAGCCACGGTTTCGACATCAAGGGGCCGGACGGGCTGCGGATGGAGCACGACGGAGGCCGGGACTGCCTGCCCGATCTGGAGCAGGCCGAGCGTGAGCTCAAGGCCCGGATTGACCCGATCTCGGGGGCGCGTGTAGAGAGAAAGCGCTTCGCGATCGCGAATCACTACCGCAATGTAGCCGACGAAGACGCGCCGCGTGTCGAGCAGGCGGTCCGCGAGGTGCTCGGCATGCACCAACGACTGCGCATCTCGGGCGGCAAGAAGGTTTTCGAACTGCGCCCCGACATCGACTGGGACAAGGGGCGTGCGGTCCTCTGGCTGTTGGAGGCGCTCCAGCTCGACGGCGACGACGTTGTGCCGTTCTACATGGGCGACGATGTGACGGACGAAGACGCATTCCGGGAGATGGCGGATCGCGGAGTCGGCGTGCTGGTGGGTACACCATCCTATCGGACGAACGCGACATACGGATTGCAGAACACAGCGGAGGTGCAGCAATTCCTCCAGGGACTGATCAGCCTGTTGAGGGATTAGACCGATGACAGAGTGGAAGCTGGTCTACGAAGGTTGGGATCCGGACGAGGAGCCCCTACGTGAGGCGCTGTGCACGGTAGGCAACGGGTACTTCGCCACGCGTGGCGCCATCGAGATGTTGGAGGCGGGCGGGGTTCACTATCCCGGGACCTATCTCGCCGGTGGCTACAATCGGCTGGTGACGCCGATCGCCGGGCGCGACATCGAGAACGAAGATCTGGTCAATTGGCCGAACTGGCTCAGCCTGAATTTCCGACCCGATGGCGGCGAATGGTTCGACTTCGAACGCGTCGAGATTCTCGATTATCGTCAGGAGCTCGACTTGGCCAGCGGCGTGCTGGTCCGAGAGATGCGCTTCCGTGACGAGAGCGGTCGAGAGACGTCTTTGCGCAGCCGCCGGCTGGCCCACATGGCGGACATGCACTTTGCGGCGATCGAATGGACGCTGACAGCGGAGAATTGGTCCGGCCGGGTCGAGGTGTGCTCGGCGCTCGAGGGAAGGGTCAAGAACGCTGGAGTCGCGCGCTACCGGCAGCTGAACAGCCAGCACCTCGAGCCGATCAGGACCGATGTTCTCGGGGAAGAGGGCATCGCGCTGCTCGTCCAGACGGTCCAGTCGCGTATCGAGATGGCGCAGGCGGCGCGTACGCGCGTCTTCACCGATTCCAAGCCGCTCGTCGCAGAGCGGAAGGCGCAGCAGGCGCCGGGCTACGTGGAGCAAGTCTTGGCCTTCGAGTGCAAACAGGGCAGGCCGGTTCGCATCGAGAAGGTCGTGGCCGTCTACACGTCGCGTGACTGGGCGATAAGCTCTGCGGACAATGAGGCCGCCAGAGCCATAGAGCGGGCTGGTGATTTCGCCGACCTACTACGCACTCACCGGTTGGCCTGGGAGCGCCTATGGTATCGTTGTGACATCCAGCTGGAGGGCGTGCCGGACGCGCAACTGGCGTTGCGCACACACATCTTCCACCTGCTGCAGACCGTGTCGCCGAACACGACCGAATTGGATGTCGGGGTGCCGGCGCGGGGCCTCCACGGCGAAGCATATCGCGGGCACATCTTCTGGGATGAGCTCTACATCTTTCCCTACCTCCAGTTCCGCGTCCCGGAGATCGGTAGAGCGCTGCTCATGTATCGCTTTCGCCGACTCGCGGAAGCGAGGCGGATCGCCCGAGAGCAGGGCTTCAGAGGCGCTCTGTTTCCGTGGCAGAGCGGCAGCGATGGCCGCGAGGAGACGCAGGTCGTGCATCTGAATCCGAAGTCGGGGCGCTGGGTTACGGACGATACGCACTTGCAGCGCCACGTGAATCTGGGGATCGCTTTCAATGTTTGGCGACACTATCAAGCCACGGGCCGAAGGGAGTTCATCTGTACTTACGGCTCGCGGATAATGCTGGAAATCGCCCGTTTCTGTGCCAGCGCGACCACGTACAATGCGGGTCGCGACCGTTTCGAGATCCGCGGTGTCGTCGGGCCCGACGAATACCACACGGGGTACCCGGACTCGGATCGGCCCGGCCTCGACAACAACGCTTACACGAACGTGATGGCGGCGTGGGTCCTGCAGGCCGGGGGTCGCGTCGTCGAATTGCTGGATGACGATTGCAAGGATGAGATCTTCGAGGATCTCGAGCTGAGCGAGGACGAGGTTGCCGAGTGGGGAGAGATTGGGCGCAAGATGTATGTGCCTTTCCAAGACGGCGGAATCATCAGCCAGTTCGAGGGCTACGAGGATCTGGAGGAGTTCGACTGGGAGGGCTACCGGGCGAAATACGGAGACATCCATCGCCTCGATCGTATCCTCGAGGCGGAGGGCGATTCAGTCAATCGCTACAAGGCGAGCAAGCAGGCTGACGTTCTGATGCTGTTCTACCTGTTCACCACCGAGCGTCTGGCGCAGCTGTTCGAATGGATGGGCTATCCGTTCAAGCCGTCCTACATCCCGAAAAACATCGAGTACTACCTGCGGCGAACCTCCCACGGGTCGACCTTGAGCGCCATCGTGAACTCGTGGGTGCAGGCGCGCTCCGATCGCGAGCGATCGTGGAGGTGGTTCGAGGCGGCGGTCCAAGCCGATATCAAGGATGTGCAGGGCGGCACGACGCCGGAGGGCATACACCTGGGCGCCATGGCAGGTACCGTCGATCTGATCCAGCGATGCTACAGCGGTATAGCGCTGCGAGAGGACGTGCTGTGGCTCAATCCGCGCCTGCCGAAGGAGCTGAAATCGGTGCGCTCGCGCATTCAGTATCGCGGGCATTGGTTCATGGTCGATGCCAACCACGAGAGATTACGGGTTTCGTTCGAGGGGGCGTGGAAACCCTACGCGCAGATCGGCGTCGACGGCGAGATCCACGATTTCGTGCTTGGTGAGACTAAGGAATTCGATCTTACAAGGAGGCCGGTTACCCAGCCTTAGGGAAGGGAACGACGGAGTGGGGAAGGTCCAGAGGGCCGTGCCCTAGCCTCTGTCCTCCGGGTAGGCGTTTCGTACGTATTGCGATACGACGCGTTGGGTGTTGAAGAAGGATGCGTTGAGAGCGACGGCAGAGCGCATGACCTCCGCGTATCGAGTGCTGTCTTCGTAGTATAGCGGTAGGATCGTCTTCTCCAGCTTCTTGTACAACGCTTCGATCTCGACCGCTTCGTCCTGCGGCACCTCGTCTTCGTCGAGCAGTGACCAGCCCGTCACTCCCTCGATGTGCCCCTCCACCCACCATCCGTCCAACACGCTGAGGGAAGGGACTCCGTTGCACGCAGCCTTCATTCCGCTGGTGCCCGATGCTTCGCGCGGCCGCCTCGGCGTATTCAGCCAGAGGTCCGTTCCCGATACGAGCAGCTTGGCCAACTCCATGTCATAGTCTTCCAGGTACACGACCCGTACGGCGTCCCCCAGCTCGCGCGCTACGGTGAAGATGTGCTCGATCACCGCCTTGCCGTGTCCATCGCGCGGATGCGCCTTTCCCGCGTAGAGGACCTGTATGGGTCCTGCGCGCTTCGCGATCTGTCTGAGGCGGGCCGTATCCCTGAACAGTAGGTCGGCTCGCTTGTACGGGGTCGCCCGACGCGCGAAGCCGATGGTGAATGCGTCGTCATTCAGGCGGACGCCGCTGCGCTCACTCACCTCGTGCAGCAGCCCGTTTTTCGTACGGGCGTGCGCCTCCTGAATTTCGTGGAGCGGAATATTGATGGCGTATCGGAGGTAGCGGTTGTCGTGACGCCACCCTGGCATGTAGCGGTCGTATAGCTCGGCGAAAGGTTCCGCGGTCCAACGGGTGGCGTGCACGCCGTTGGTGATGGCCTGAACCGGATAACCGGGGAACATGCCCACCGAGACTTCGCCGTGCCTCATCGAGACGCCGTTCACATAGTGTGAGAAGCGTAGACCCAGGTAGGTCATGTTGAGCGAGCCATCGAGCATGCAGCGGCTCGCCTCGAGAGTCGCTACCCGATTCCGGCCCAACACGCGCGACACGAGGTCCCTCGGGAATTGGTCGTGGCCCGCGGGTACAGGCGTGTGCGTCGTGAATACGCAGCGCCGCCGCACCGCCTCGATGTCCTCCTCCGTGACAGAGTGCCGTCCCTCCTTATCCAGCTGTTCCTCCAGCAAGGCGAGGGTGAGCAGCGCCGAATGCCCCTCGTTCATGTGGCAGACGAGGTCCGAGTTGTAGCCGAACCTCCTCAACACCGCGACACCGCCCAGGCCGAGGAGCGCTTCCTGGCACAGCCTGTAGCGATCATCACCTCCGTAGAGGCTGTCGGTCAGCGCTCGATCCTCCGGACTGTTTTCATGAAGCGCCGTGTCCAGGAGGAAGACAGGTACCTTGTGGCCGTTGAGCCCAGACACGCGATACAGCCAGGGCCTGACTTTGACGTCGCGCCCCTCTATTTGCACGGACACGTCGATTGGGAGCGGTGCCAACTCGCCCTCGGGTGACCATTCGGCCGAGTTCTCGCTTTGGCGACCTGACTTGTCAAGTCGTTGCCGGAAGTAGCCCCTGCGGTGAAGGAGGGTCACCGCGGCCATGGGGACTTCTAGGTCCGCAGCAGAGCAGAGGATGTCCCCGGCCAGCACTCCGAGTCCGCCGGCGTAGGTCGGGATGTCGGGCTCGAGTGCTATTTCCATTGAGAAATAGGCTACAGCGAGGCTATAGGGTAAGAAATTCGAGGCCATTTGCTTCCTATCTGGACATGCAGCCGGTGCGCCTCTAGCGGGCAACCTTACCGGTCTTGTCCGGGCAAGGTCGTACAACGTCGGGGGGAAAGGGCGGGGTGTCAAGCACGGCTCCCCGTTGGGCTCAGGGCGGCCGGTCCGGCGTCCTGATGTAGCAAAAGTAGTGCCACCGGATATGGCAAAAGTAGTGCCACGACAGGACTTGGGCACCGTTTGCGCCCGAAGCGTCGGTCAGGGGCCGGTCTCTTGGGCGCGGCCACGGCTCGCTGGTCAGCGACGCCGCTGCGCCAGTCCGCCGAGCGCGGCGTGGACGCGGGGATCTCGGCGCAGGTCCTCCAAAGCTGCGGGCAGTCGACGGGACCAGCTCGGATATCGATCGAGGCCGATTCCTGGCAAATTGACCGGGTCGGTCTCACCGGCCAGGTCGTCCAGCCAGACGCCCACAAGCGGCGCCGGCGTTCTCGACAGCATGGTGTGGACGCCTGCGCAGAGGTCCGGGTAGGGACTCGCCAACTCAGGGTCCCGGAGGCAGCCCTCGCGTCGAAGACGCCTGACCAGCGCGCAGCGATCGCGTTCCCGTTCCTCCGCGGCGGCAGACGCATCGACGTCGTCGCCTATGTTGCCGGCTTGGCGACGCAGCTCGAGGTCGCGCCCCGACCAGAACCCGGCCAGCGGTGGGTGATCGTGGGTGTTGGCGGTGACGAGAGCGCGGCGCGAGTAGCGGCGCGAGGGCCGATAGCTGCCGCGGTGATCCCTCTCGAAGTAGAGCACGCGGGACGAGAGTATCCCCCAGCGCTGCAATAGGCCCGGCAGAACCCGAGGTACGGTTCCCAGGTCCTCGCCGATAATCAGCGCGCCGTGCCGTCGGCTCTCTAGGGCGAGGATGCCAAGCAAGTCCTCCGCTGGGTAGCGGACGTAGGCCCCCTCCGTCGGCGACCGGTTTGCGGGGACCCAGTACTGCCGCAGCAGACCCATCACATGGTCAATCCTCAATGCGCCCATGTGCTCGAGAGCGCTGCGCAAGAGGAGGATCCAATAGCGATAGGCATCGGATCTCAGTCGGGCCGGGTCGATCGGTGGCAGACTCCAGTCCTGTCCTTCCAGCGAATAATCGTCGGGTGGGGCGCCTACCGTGGCGCCTTGAACGAAAAGTCCCGGGAACATCCATGGATCGCAGCCGCTTGCGGCGGACCCGATGGCCAGGTCGCCGTAGAGTCCGATAGTGAGCTCGCTTGCTGCGGACGAAGCGGCCGCGAGTTGGCGATCCAGTTCGAACTGCAGGTAGCGTTGCTCGTCTATCTCTTCTTGGTGCTGGCGTCGAAAAGCGGCCACTTCGGTCGAGCGAGGATCACTGTACGCCGCCGGCCAATTCCGCCAGTCGGGGCCGTGAGCCGGGCCCAGATGGTCCGAGAGCGCGACGAACGTGGCAAAATCGGTGAGTTGTTCGCCTTTGCCGGCGAGGAAGCGGGCATAGGCCTGGCCGCGCTCGGTGTCCCGGCCCCGGTGCCCCCTGGCAAAAGTATGGTAAAAGGCCCTAAATACGGGGCGTTTCGCCGCCATCACGCCTTCGTAGTCCACATGGCTGCGGCCGCGCAGCGTGGCTAGGGCGTCGCGGTGGGTCGTCGATTCGAGGAGGGAGCGCGCCTCCGGGCACTCCTTCAACTCCGGGACCTGCTGGATATCGATGTAGACGATGTTTCGGAACAGGCGGCTCACGGGGCTGTAAGGGCTGATGTCCGCTCCGAGATTTCGTGTCGCATGAAGTGGGTTGATGCCGACGAAGGCGGCATCGATCTCTCGGGCCCAGTCCGCGAGCGCCCGCAGCGCGCCCATGTCACCCACTCCCCAGTCGTCCGAGCGCCGGGCCGAGTAGAGGTGCGTCCAGATGCCGAAGCGGCGCCGCCCGTTCAGAATCTCGCGCGCCGTTACGCAAGAGCCCGGACAGACGATGAGCGAGCTGTGGTTGACGGTCGCCTCCGCGCCCGAGCCCAGCTCGAGACGTAGTCGGTGATAGCCCGGCGCTGGCTCGACCGGTAGCGGCAGGGTGGCCGCTTCGGCGCCCCGGCGCAGCCGGGTCCGCCCCTCGACGGCGTGCGTCTCCCCGGACTCGTCTTCCAGCTCCAGCCGATAGGTGACCTGCCGACCTCTTTCCCGTGGTGGCAGGCGGTATCGCAGGCGCAGGGGGCGATGCCGACGGACTCGCTGCACGATGACCGGATCGATCGCACGCCCATTAGATCGCCGCTCGGCTTCTTTGAGCGCTTGCATCGCCGCGGCTTCGCTCGAGGCGTCGATGCCCATGGCCGCCAGGATGGCAACGCGCGACTCGTCATTCGTCGGGCAGGTGACACCCCCTATGTCGACGTAAGAGGACAGAACGCCCTGCCGCTCCGCCAGGGCGTGCAGAGCTGGGCGGTCCAACGCGGTCATGTTTCCGGTTCGAGCACCAGCGCGCCAAGGGGCGGCAGCCTGAGTTGCAGCGATTGCGGATAACCGTGGAAGGCTACGGGTTCCGTGTCGAAGGCCGAGGGCGTCTCGAATTCGCTCCCGCCGTATTCGCGTGCGTCGCTCGAGAGTCTGACCGTGTAACGAGCGGCGGCCGGCGCACCGATGCGGTAGTTCTCGCGAGGAACGGGCGTCAGATTGAGCACGACGACGAGGTGGTCATCGCCGGCGCGGCGCACGAAGGAGAGAACGCTGTTGTCCCGGTCGTTACAATCGATCCACGCGAATCCTCCGGGTTCGTGGTCGTACCGCCATAACGCGGGGGCTCTCTGATACAGCTGCCCCAGGTCGGCGAGAAAGCGGGCGAGCCCGGCGCGCATCGGGTCAATCGCGAGATGCCAGTCGAGGCTAACTTCATGTGACCACTCGCTGTAGGGTGCCAGTTCGGAGCCCATGAACAGGAGGATCTTGCCGGGTCGCGTGTACTGGTATGCAAAAAGTGCACGCAGGTTGGCAAATTTTTGCCACTCGTCGCCGGGCATCTTGTCGAGTAGCGAGCCTTTTCCGTGCACCACCTCGTCGTGCGACAGCGGCATCACGAAGCGCTCGCTGTATTCGTAGAGCATCGCGAAGGACAACTGATCGAGGTGCCATTTGCGATGCACGGACTCCTTCTTGAAGTACTCCAGCGTGTCGTGCATCCACCCCATGTTCCACTTGAAACTGAACCCTAACCCACCGTCGCCGGTCGGGCGTGACACGCCCAGCCAGGCGGTGGACTCCTCCGCGATCATCACGCAGCCGGGATGCTCAGCACGGATGACGTCATTGAGCGTCTTGACAAACTCCACGGCCTCCAAGTTCTCGCGCCCTCCGTACACGTTTGGCTCCCACTCTCCCTCTTCGCGGCTGTAGTCCAGGTACAGCATGGAAGCGACGGCGTCGACGCGGAGGCCGTCGATGTGGAACTCCTCCAGCCAGTACAACGCGTTGGCGATTAGGAAGTTGGTCACCTCCTTGCGGCCGAAGTTGAAGATGAGAGTACCCCAGTCCGGGTGCTCGCCGCGGCGCGGGTCCTCGTGCTCGTACAGCGCGGTACCATCGAAGAGGCGCAAAGCGAAGTCGTCCTTGGGGAAATGGGCCGGCACCCAATCGAGGATGACTCCGATCCCGTTCTGATGGCAAAGGTCGACGAGGAAGCGAAAGTCGTCAGCGGAGCCGTAGCGGGATGTGGGAGCGAAATACCCGCTCACTTGGTAGCCCCAGGAACCGGTGAACGGATGTTCACTGATAGGCAGCAGCTCGAGATGGGTGAACCCGAAGCGCTGCATGTGATGGACCAGCTTCGGCGCGATCTCGCGGTAGGTTAGGGCCCGCTTTCCTTCCTCGGGTACGCGCGCCCACGACCCCAGGTGAACCTCGTAGATGGCAATCGGCTCTTGCGCCAGGTCCCGAAGCTCTCGGCATGCCATCCAATCGTGGTCACACCAGCGATGGTTTGACTTGTTGACTCGCGACGCCGTTCCCGGTGGGAGTTCCATCTCGAACGCGTAGGGGTCGGTCTTGATGCGTATGGCTCCTTCGAGCGTCTTGATCTCGTACTTGTAGAACTCCCCCGGTGCCAGGTCCGGTATGAAGATCTCGAAGATCCCGGAGCTGCCCATGGCCCGCATCGGGTACATACGACCGTCCCAGCGGCAGAAGTCACCCACGACGCTGACGCGCCGCGCGCTCGGGGCCCACACGGCGAAAGCGACGCCGTCCACTCCATCTATCCGGCGGACGTGAGAGCCGAGACACTTCCAGAGGCGGCGGTGAGTGCCCTCGTTGAAGAGGTGCAAGTCGATGCTCCCGAGCGTCGGCACGAAGCGGTACGGGTCGTCGCGCTCCCAGGTGTCCCCGTTCGCGAAGTGGAAGCGGAGCCGGTATTCGAGCGGTAGCTCGGCACCGGCCAGGAATCCGGCGAACAGACCGCCGTCGACGGGCTCGAGTGAGATCTCCTCTCCGTCCCCGAGCAGGCAGTCTATGTTCACAGCGTCGGGGTGGAAGGCGCGCACGATCACACCGTCTTCTTGATCAGCGCAGCCACGGTGAGCTCCGAGCAGGTTGTGCGGATCGTGGTGATCTCCCGCGGTCAATCGCTCTACCGCTGCCGGATCTCCTGCAAGGTTGTTTGGATCTTGTGGCACGCCGCGACCTCTCTTCTTGTGTGCCTCACTCAACGGGGTTCGTAGTATAGCAGCATGAGTGATTGCGCCGCCAACTGAACGCCTGAACGTTTGATCTTGCCTGGCCCCCGCAGGGCCGTGTTGGCAAGAGGCTTCCATGTGCCATCGTCGTCCAGATGCGGCAGACTGAAATCGCGCGGGCGAGTGCCCCCGTTAAGCAGAACCAGCAACGTTTCACCTTCGATCAAGTGGCCGCGCTCGTCCACATCGTCAGTCGCCTCGCCGTGGATCAGCATCCCCAAGACGCGATTTTCCGGTTCGCTCCAGTCCGCTGCGGTCATCTCCCGACCATCGGATCTGAGCCAGGTGACATCTTTCGCCCCATTCTCGCCCACGGGGCCGCCTTGGAAGAACGTTCGCCGTCGCAGGACGGAAGTGGACGCCCGTATCGAGAATACCTGCTGTGTGAACTCCAGGAACCCTCGCTCGCAATCGTCCAGGTTCCAATCGACCCACGAGACCTCGTTGTCCTGGCAGTACGCGTTGTTGTTTCCGCGCTGGGTTCGCCCAAGCTCGTCGCCGTGCGAAACCATCGGTACGCCCTGCGAGAACGCGAGCGTTGCCATGAGGTTCCGCTTCACTTGCTCTCGAATACGGGCGATCTTGTCATCCTCGCTTGGGCCTTCGGCCCCCCAGTTTCGACTATAGTTCTCATCCGCGCCGTCCCTGTTACCCTCGCCGTTCGCCTCGTTGCGTTTCCGTTCGTAGCTGACTAGGTCCTGGAGAGTGAACCCGTCGTGGCAAGTAATGAAGTTGACGCTGGCGTACGGGCTACGTCCTCCACGATTGTAGAGGTCGCTGCTCCCCGATAGGCGGTATCCCAGCTCGGGAAGCTGACTTCGATCACCACGCCAGAAGCGACGTACCGTGTCACGGTAGCGCCCGTTCCACTCCGTCCAGCCGGTTGGGAAATTGCCGACTTGGTAACCACCGGGGCCCAGGTCCCATGGCTCAGCGATCAGCTTGACGCGCGAGAGCACCGGGTCCTGCTGGATGATGTCGAAGAACCATGCTAGTCGCCCGACCTCGTAGAGCTCGCGGGCGAGAGCCGGCGCCAGGTCGAACCTGAACCCGTCGACATGCATCTCCTGAACCCAGTAGCGCAGGCTGTCCATCATCATCTGCATCGCTCGGGCGTTCAGCATGTTGAGCGTGTTCCCGGTTCCGGTGAAGTCTACATAATGGCGCCGGTTGTGCGGGTTCAGATGGTAGTACGACAGATTGTCGATGCCGCGGAACGATACGGTGGGTCCCAGGTGGTTTCCCTCGCCGGTGTGGTTGTAAACTACGTCAAGTATGACTTCGATGCCGACGCTGTGCAGCGCTCGAACCATCATCTTGAACTCGCGAACCTGTTCACCCAGGCCTCCCGTAGCGTAGCGCGAGTCGGGCGCCAGGTAACCGATCGTGTTGTAGCCCCAGTAGTTGGTGAGGCCGCGGTCCGCCACACTTCGCTCCGTCAGTTTGTGATGGACGGGTAGCAGCTCAACCGCAGTGACTCCCAGCTTGAGCAGATGCTCGATGATCGGCTCGGTCGCCATACCCAAGTATGTGCCACGTAGGTTCTCGGGAACGTCGGGATGCTGGATGGTCAGCCCCCTGATGTGGCATTCATAGATGACGGTCCTGCTCCATGGCGTGTGAGGCGGTCGGTCGTCTCCCCAAGTGAAGGCCGAATCGACCACGACGCATTTCGGCAGGTCCGCGGCGCTGTCCCTGTCGTCTATTGACAGGTCCTCCGCTGCATGGCCCGTGATGTAGCCGAATAGCGAGTCGTTCCAGCGTACCGGCCCGGTGATAGCTTTGGCGTAGGGGTCGAACAGCAATTTCGCCGGGTTGAAGCGATGGCCGTATTGAGGCTCGTAAGGACCGTGCACCCGGTATCCGTATAGCTGGCCGGGGTGCACGTCCGGCAGAAACGCGTGCCAGACATTGTTAGTGCGTTGCCGCAGGGGTACGCATATGGATTCGTCCGCATCGTCTGGGTGATCGAACAGGCAGATATCGACGCCGGTGGCGTGCTCTGAGAAGATGGCGAAGTTCACGCCCTCGCCGTTCCATGTCGCTCCCAACGGGTAGGGTTCGCCGGGCCATATTCGCATCAGTCGGGCTCCCAAGCGTAGAGGGCCGCAGAGTATCCTGCGAGTTCGATCCGGGCAGGCTGGTCTGCGGCGACGGCCAGCTGAGACGGGGACCGCGTTCCACCGCCGCCGTAATATGCGTCATCTGTGGCGATGCGGCGCCGCCAGCGTCCGGCTCGCATGCCAGGGCTAGCGGCTGCAAGCTCGCCTGAACAGTTGAAGAGCGCTACGACGTCGTTCTCCGCGGTATGGAACCGCGAGACCAGCCAACCCGCCTGGCCGTCGTAATCTACATCGCCGGCCGCCGCACCGGGGCGCAACAGGGGCTCCGATCTGCGTTGGCGAATGAGGTCCCGGTAGAGCCGGACAAGTTCGCTGTGAGGCGAGCTCTCGGCCTGCGCCGGGTCGATACGCGAGCGCTGAAACGTATCCTCCGCGGCGGGATCCGGCGGCGGTGTACTCCAGCCGAAGGCCGCGAATTCCCGCTCGCGTCCACGGCGCACCGCCTGATTCAGCTCGGAATCGCCATGATCGACGAAGTAGAAAAAGGGATGCAGCTCGCCGTATTCCTCTCCCATGAATAGGACGGGGACATAGGGCGATAGCAGCAAGAGCGCGGCAGCCAGTTTCCGCTGCTCGAACGTGGTCAGGGCGGAGAGACGTTCCCCCTGTGCTCGATTGCCAACTTGATCGTGGTTCTGGACAAAAGCGACGATTCGATCCGTTGGAACGTCGCTGGCGGGTGCACCGTGACGGCGCCGGCGATAACGGGAGTAGCGCCCGTCCAGCGCGAAGCGATCGCGCAGCGTCTTCGCGATCTGCTCGACGCCACCGAAGTCCACGTAGTAGCCGTTGCGCTCTCCGGTGAACGCCGCATGAATGGCGTGATGGAAGTCATCGCTCCAGGTAGCGTCGAGCCCGTACCCGCCGGCATCACGGGACCGAACCAAGCGTGGGTCGTTCAGGTCACTTTCGGCGATCACCTGAACATGCCGACCCAGCGCTGCGGTCTGTGCGTGGACCGCCGCGGCGAGTTCCTCGAGGATGTGGCGGGCGCCGAAATCGAAGATCGCATGCACTGCGTCCAGCCTCAGCCCGTCGATATGGTATTCGGTAATCCAGTAGAGTGCGTTGTCGATGAA
>JBDHHL010000031.1:0-17284 GCA_039589375.1 Gemmatimonadota bacterium
AGGAGCGGGGTGGGGCTCCTCTCGCTTCATGTCGCGCGCGATCGGTCGCGAAGGGATTACCAGCCGTGGCGCTCCAGATTACGCTCGTAGGAGCCCCACCCCGCTCCTTCTCCAGCTGACTGCAGGCGCTCTTGGGGCGGGTACTGGGGACTCTTCGTGCCGGCCCCGGGGCTAGTGTGTCCCCTGATCCCCACACCGCACACCGCTGGCGGGGAGCACTCCGCATCACTAGGATAGTTTTCTGCTCAATCGACACGAGATATCGCTCGCCGCGTCGGCGGGTAACTACCGGGGGGACCGTCATGAGACGCTCGCGTTCGCTGTTGCATCGAGTAGTCAGCCTGGCCGTTCTACCGCTTGGGCTTGGTCTCGTATCCGACTTGTGCGCCCAGGGCTACGACGAGAGCCTGTTCAGCGCCCTGGAGTGGCGAATGATCGGCCCGTATCGCGGCGGCCGCGTCACGGCCGTGGCCGGTGTGCCGGACCAGCCCTACGTCTACTACATGGGGGTGACCGGCGGCGGCGTGTGGAAGACCGTGAACGGCGGCGCGGCGTGGGAGCCGGTCTCGGACGAGTACTTTACCTCAGGCTCGATCGGCGCGGTCGCGGTGGCGCCGTCCGACCCCAACGTGGTGTACGTCGGAACCGGCGAAGTCTGCATCCGCGGTAACACCTCGCCGGGTGACGGCATGTACATGAGCACTGACGCCGGCAAGACCTGGAAGCACACCGGGCTTCGCGAGGCGGGCCAGATCGGCAGCGTCGTCGTGCACCCGACGAACCCCGATCTCGTCTACGTCGCCGCGCTGGGGCACGCGTTCGGGCCGAACGAGTCCCGCGGCGTGTTCCGCTCGCAGGACGGCGGCGCGACGTGGGAGAAGGTGCTGTACCGGGACGAGAACGCGGGCGGTGTCGAACTGGCGATGGACCCCAACAACCCGCGGGTCATCTACGCCGCGCTGTGGCAAGCACGCCGGATGCCGTGGGGCATGGAGAGCGGTGGTCCCGGGAGCGGGCTGTTCAAGTCCACCGATGGAGGTGACACGTGGACCGAGATCAGCCGCAACAAGGGCTTGCCCGACGGCACGCTGGGCAGGATCGGCATCACCGTCTCGCCGGTGAACTCGGATCGCGTCTGGGCGATCGTTGAAGCCGAGGATGGCGGAGTCTTCCGCTCGGATGACGCGGGTGAGACATGGGCGAGAGTAAACGAGGATCGGAGCCTGCGCCAGCGGGCCTGGTACTACACACACATCTATGCCGATCCGGAAAACGAGAATACGGTCTACGTGCTGAACGTCCGCATGTGGAAATCGACGGACGGAGGCAAGACTTACGAGACGATCGGCACACCGCACGGAGACAACCACGATCTCTGGATCGACCCGAACAACGCGCTCCGTATGGTCGAAGGGAACGACGGCGGTGCGAACGTCACGTACAACGGTGGCCGGACCTGGACGCGCCAGGACAACCAGCCGACCGCACAGTTCTACCACGTGACCACGACCGAGCACTTTCCCTACCACGTGTGCGGCGCGCAGCAGGACAACAGCACGCTGTGTACCCCCAGCCGCACCACGGGCTTCGGCATCACCATGCAGGACTGGTATACGGTAGGTGGCTGCGAGAGCGGCTACATCGCGGTGCGCCCGGACGATCCGGACGTGTCCTACGCCGGATGCTATGGCGGCCAGATCTCGCGCTACGACCGCAAGACCGGACAGAACCGGAGTATTCATGCTTGGCCCGACAACCCCATGGGCTGGGGCGCGGCCGACCTGAAGTATCGATTCCAGTGGACGTTCCCGATCGTGTTGTCGCCTTTCGACCCGGACGAACTGTACATCACGGCGAACGTCGTCTTCCGTTCGCGAGACGAAGGCCAGAGCTGGGAAGTGATCAGCCCGGACCTGACCCGGAACGACAAGACGAAGCAGAGATCGTCGGGCGGCCCGATCACCAAGGACAACACCAGCGTCGAGTACTACAACACGGTCTTCGCGCTGGTGCCATCGGTCCACGATCGGAGCACGATCTGGGCGGGCACTGACGACGGCCGGATCCACATCACGCGCGACGGTGGCGGGACCTGGAGCGAGATCACTCCCAACGACATGCCGGACTGGGGGCTGGTGAGCATCATCGAGGAGTCGTCGCACGAGCCGGGCGTGGCCTACGCGGCGGTCAATCGTTACAAGCTGGACGACTTCAGCCCTTACATCTTCAAGACCAGCGACTACGGCAACAGCTGGGATATGGTCGTACGTGGCATCCCCGCCGACCACTTCATACGTGTGGTGCGTGAGGATCCGGCGCGGCGCGGATTGCTGTACGCGGGCGGCGAGTTCGGTGTCTACGTCTCGTTCGACGACGGGGAGCACTGGCAATCGCTGCAGCTGAAGATGCCGGTAAGCCCGGTCCGCGACATGGTGGTCAAGGACAACGACCTCGTCTTGGCCACCCACGGGCGCTCGTTCTGGATCCTGGACGATCTGACGCCGCTACACCAATTGAGCGACGCTGTCGCGGCTGCGGATGTCCATCTGTTCAAACCGCGCGATACCTACCGGTTGGGCGGCTTCAGCTTCGGCCGCAGCGTCTCGGGTGTCGCGAGCAACCCGCCAGGCGGCGTCGTGGTCCACTACTATCTCGCCGGCGAGCCCGATGCCGAGGTCAAGCTCGCGTTTCTGGAAGACGACGGTACGCTCATCCGCGAGTACTCGAGCACACCGGAGGGCCGCAGAGAAGAGGGCGACGTCGTCAAGAAGGCGGGGATGAACCGGTTCGTCTGGAACATGCGCTATCCCGACGCTGATGATTTTCCGGGCATGATCATGTGGGCGGGTACCACGGCAGGACCTAGCGCGGCGCCGGGGACGTACCAGGTGCGGCTGACCGTCGGCGAGCGTTCGCTCACCGAGTCGGTGGAGATAAGGAAGGATCCACGAATCCCGGCGACCGACGCAGACCTGCGCGAACAGTTCGATTTCTTGATTCGCATCCGGGACCGCGTCAGCGAGGCCAACGACGCGGTGAAGCGGATCAGGGACATCCGCGGCCAGATGGACGGCGCGGTGAAACGGGCGGAAGGACAGCCGTACGCCGACGAGATCTCGGAGGAGGCGGAGACGATAAAGGCCGCTCTGTCCGAGGTGGAGAACGAGATCTACCAGACTAAGAACCGCAGCCGCCAGGACCCGCTCAACTTCCCGATCCGGTTGAACAACAAGATCGCGGGGCTGACCGGGGTCGTTGGCAGCACCGATGCCAAGCCGACACAGCAGTCTTACGACGTCTTCGAGGATTTGTCGTCGCAGCTACAGGTACAGCTGGATCGATTGAACGAGATCATTGAAACCGACATCCCGCGCTTCAACGCGCTGATCGCCCAACACTCGGTGCCGGCGGTCATCATCCGCGAGGAGAAGGAGGGGCAGTAGCCGCTCGGGCGAGTCGCTCCCTGCTGTCGCGGCTCTAGCCTGGGCGAACTGGGATATGGATACACCCCGGGACCCGCCGGCCTCGCCGGACGAGGACGTGAACGGAGGCGGTTCGGCCGATCCGGAAATTGTCGATTCCGCTGCGGGCTCGTCGTCGAGGGGCAATGACGCTGACGAGCAGCTGGAGAAGCTGCTGAAACAGGAGCTGGCGCCGGATCTGGAAGTGTTGCGGTGCTTGGGCCGTGGGTCGATGGCCACGGTCTACCTGGCGCGCGAGGAATCGCTCAAGCGGCTGGTCGCGGTGAAAGTGCTCTCTCCGAAGCTCGCGAGGGACGAGCGCGCGCGCCAGCGTTTCGAGCGGGAAGCCCAGGCCGTCGCCGCGATCTCTCACCCGAACATCGTCGCGATCTACCGGGTCGGCAGGCTCTCGAACGATCTGCCCTATTTCGTGATGCAGTACGTGAAGGGCACTACCCTGGCGGAACGGCTGCGGGCGAAGGTGTCGCTGGCCGGCGACGAAGCGCGCCGCATCGTCTCGGAGGTCGCGTCTGCACTCGCCGCCGCCCACGACAAGGGGATTGTTCACCGCGACGTCAGGGCGGGGAACGTGCTGTACGAGGAAGGTAGCGGCCGCGCCCTGCTGGCCGACTTCGGCATCGCCGCGGTCCTCGTCAGCGGTGAGTCCGGGGCGCCGACGCGCCTGACGAGGACCGGTGAGTTGATCGGTGATCCGAGTTACATGAGCCCTGAGCAGTTGCGGGGCGAAGATGTCACCGAGCGGAGCGACCTGTACGCTCTGGGCTTGATGGGATACGAGACGGCGGCCGGACGGGGACCCTACGAAGTGAAGTCGAAGCGTGATGCGGTCACGGCTCACATCAAACAAGAGCCGCGCAAACTCTCGGAGCTGCGCGCGGGGGTCGAGCCGCTGCTGGAGGACGTTCTCCTGCGTTGCCTGGCAAAGGAGCCGGGGCATCGGCCCAGCGCGGCCGACGTGGCGGAGCAGCTGAAGGCGCCGACCGGTGAGATACCGGTCGAGCCGCAGCCGGGACCGCTAACCGGCCCAGACCTGCTTCGAAAAATAGCCGAGCGGCGAATACCGCAGATCGCCCTGATCTATGGTTTCTTCGCCCTCGGAATTTTCGGGGTCGCCGCGAACCTAGCGGACCGAGGCATCATATCGGAAGTCGTTTTCAGGTTGGTGCTCGTGGCGGAGGTGACCGGCTTGCCGGCCGTGCTCGTGGGCGCCTGGTTCCACGGTCGGCGCGGGCGGCAGAAGTTCGAGCCCGTCGAGTACTGGGTGTTCGGCGCTCTGGGCCTAGTCTGGCTGGTCGTCAGCGTCGTCATCCTCCTCACCTGGACAGGCTGACCAGCGGTCGACTTGCCTAGTAAACTGTAATTTAGTAAATTGTAGTTTACTAAATCTACGTTTAGTAAACTGTCATTTAGTAAATTGCGGTTTAGTAAGTTGGAGTTAATGTCATGACCGCAAACGGCGCCAACCCCTTCCGTATCAGCGGGACGGTCGTCGGCGAGTACTTCACCGATCGGGCCATCGAGGTGAAACGTATCGCCGCCGCTCTCAGCGAGCCCCAGGCCAAGCTGCTGGTCTATGGCCCGCGTCGCATGGGTAAGTCCTCCGCAATCGAGTCCGCCGTCCGGCGCCTACGCAGGCGGGGTAGCCCGGCGGTAGTCGTCGATCTGTCCACCGCCACGGCGCTGGCCGATGTCGCTTCGCGGATTCTGCAAGCAGCCGCAGGCCAACTGCCGTCCAGCTGGAGAGACGTGGTGGGGGATATCGTGAGGCACTTGCGGGTCGGCGTCACCGTGGTCCCCGATCCGGCTACGGGCCACCCGACGCTGTTCCTAGACGTGGGTCACCGGAAGGCGCCGCTGGAGGAGCAGCGGCTGACGTTGGCCGAAGCGCTGGACGCTATCGACCGGTTGGCAGCGGACAGAGAGAGGACGATCGGCGTCGTGCTGGACGAGTTCCAGGAGATCCACCGGTTCGGTGGAGAGGAAGCCGAATGGCACCTTCGGGGCGTGATCCAGCGTCACAAGAACGTGAGCTACGTGCTGGCCGGCTCGAGGGAGAGCCTGATCGGTGCCATGGTTCAGAAGAATCGGGCGTTCTACAAGCTGTTCGAGTTGTTGCGCTTCGGACCCATGGACGAGGAACACCTTTCGCGCTGGATCGATTCACGGATGGAGAGCCGCGGCGTGCGGCCGGACGGTGCCGGCCGGCGCGTCGTCGAGCTGGCGCGATCCCGGACCCGCGACGTGATCCAGCTGGCCCGTGCGGCCTTCGAGATCGGTCGGGCGCGCGGAAAGCTTGGCGCGAGTGATGTCGAAGAAGCCCTCGATCGGGTGGTAGATGAAGAGGACGAGATGCTGCGCGCCGAGTGGGAACGCAGAACGGCCCTGCAGCAGAACGTATTGCGGGCGCTCGCCGCGCGAGAGCAGAAGCTGTTCTCTGAGTCAACGCGCGATCGATATGGACTCCGAGGTTCGGCTTACGTTGCCGGCGCTCTGGACGGCCTCATCGACGCCGATCTAGTTGTGAAGCGAGCGGACGGCGAATACGAGTTCGACAGTCCGTTCATGCAGCGCTGGGTGGCCAGGCACACGCTTCCGGACGTGGGCGTTCTGGACGTGGGGTTGGAGCCGTCTTAGGAGGAGCGTGGCGAGTAGCTATTATGCGTCGGATCCGGCTCGCAGTTCGTCGAGCAGGGCGCGCAACGCCTTGTAGATCGCCGGGTTGCCGCCGACGAACGCGCCTTCCTTGACCGCGTCCTCGCTGCCCTCCAGGTCGGTGATCACGCCGCCGGACTCGCGGAGGATCAGTATTCCCGCGGCGACATCCCAGGGTGCGAGGTGCAGTTCCCAGAAGCCGTCCAGTCGTCCGCACGCCAGATCGCAAAGGTCGATGGCGGCGGATCCGGTGCGCCGGACTCCGCTGGTCCGGGGGAGGATCGCTCGGAACTGGGCCAGATACGCGTCCAGTAGCTCTGTCTTCTTGAACGGGAAGCCGGTTCCGATCAGGGCCAGCTTCATTTCGCCCAGATGTGAGACGGAAATCCGCTCTCCGTTCCTTTCAGCCCCACCGCCGCGCACCGCCTGGAATGTCTCCCAGTTGGCCGAGTTGATGACGACGCCTGCGGCGAGGCCGTCACGATCGATGGCTGCCACGGAGGCGGAGTGGAACGGATAGCGGTGCAGGTAGTTGGTGGTCCCGTCCAGCGGATCGATGTACCAGGTCACCTCGGCGTCACCCGGTTTCGGGCCGCCCCAGTCCTTTTCTTCTGCGGCGATGGCGTGGTCGGGGAATCGGCCGCGGATCTCGGCGACCGCCTCCTCCTCGGCGGCGTGATCGACGTCGCTGACCCAGTCGGCGTGACCCTTCTCGGTCCAGTCACCGGTTTCCAGTCGGTGGTCTTCGCGGCGGTGGACTTCGGCGGCCGCTCGTGCCGCCATCATCGCGGCGTGCAGCAGGTCGTCTAGTGAATGCATAGCTTGATCGCGTTATTGGCGTACGGTAAGTTAATCCGCCGGCCGCGAGGCGGCCAGCAAACGGGACCGGGTGTTGGGGCGGGGCGTCAATGCCAGCGCCCTGTCGCGGCACCCGCTTTCTTTGACAGTCTTGAGATGAGCCAGAGCAAAGCTAGAGCGTTCAGCGGCATCCAGCCTTCGGGCGAGCTGCATATCGGCAACTATCTCGGCGCGGTGAAGAACTGGGTCGCGATGCAAGATGAGTACGACATGTTCATCTGCATCGTCGACCTGCACGCGATCACTCAGCCGTTCGAGCCCGACGAACTGCCGCGGCAGATCTTCGACATGGCCCTCACGCTGTTGGCGGCCGGTATCGATCCGGATCGGTGCACGCTTTTCGTGCAGTCGGATGTGCCGGAGCACAGCGAGCTGGCCTGGGTCTTCAATACGGTGACGCCGCTGGGCGAACTGGAGCGCATGACCCAGTACAAGGACAAGTCGTCGCGACAAGAGTCGGTGCTGGCGGGCTTGCTCAACTACCCGGTGCTGCAGGCCGCCGACATCTTGCTCTATCACGCCGAGGCCGTGCCAGTGGGCGAAGACCAGGTTCAGCACATCGAACTGACGCGCGAGATCGCGCGGAAATGGAACGGCCGTTTCGGCGAGTACTTTCCCGAACCGCAGGCGGTGGTCGGCGAAGTACGGCGAGTGCTGGGCCTGGACGGGCAGGCGAAGATGTCGAAGTCGCTCGGTAACACCGTCGGACTGCTCGAGACCGCCGAGGAGATCTGGGCGAAGGTTCGGGTGGCGCTGACGGATCCTCAGCGCCAGACGCGCAAGGATCCGGGCAACCCCAACGTCTGCAACATCTACAGCCTCCATCGTCATCTCTCCAGCAGCGAAGAGCTCGCCTGGGTGGAGGAAGGATGCCGATCGGCGGGCATCGGTTGCATCGACTGCAAGCGGAAGCTGACGGAGAACCTGGTGGAAGCGCTGCGGCCGATCCGCGAGCGGGCGCTCGAGCTCAAGCGCAATCCCGAGCATGTGTTAGAAGTTCTCGCGGAGGGCGCGCGGCGGAGCCGCCAGATCGCGGCCGAGACCGTGTCGGAGGTTCGGAACCGGATGGGGCTGCGCGCGGCACCGGGCTCGGCGGAAGTCGAGTCGGACTAGAGACGCAGGATCGATCGATGTTTGATTGGCTGGACCCGGGCTGGATTGAAACGTTGGAGCTGTCTCTGCTCGGCCGGTTGGCGTTGGCCACGGTGCTGGGCGGCCTGATCGGTTTGGAGCGCGAGCTGGCCGGCAAGCCCGCCGGTTTGAGGACGAACATGCTGATCTGCGTCGGCGCCGCGCTGCTCATGGACGTCTCCAGGTCTGTGGCGGCCGCGTCGGAAACGGGGATGGCGGATCCGGCGCGCATAGCCGCTCAGGTCGTCTCGGGGATCGGGTTCATCGGCGCCGGTACGATTCTCGTGGCGCGGGGCAACGTCGTGGGTCTCACGACGGCCGCCACGCTGTGGGTCGTCGCGGCGATCGGGCTGGCGGTGGGCTCCGATGCTTATGTCGCGGCCATAGGGGCCACTATCCTGGTGGCTGTGACCCTCCTAATACTCGGATGGATCGAGGACTTCCTGTTCGAACGGCGAAGGGAAGTGCACCTGGATCTACTGCTGGAGCCGGACGATGGTCTGCTGGATCGAGTCTTGACGGTACTGCGGACGCATCGAGTCAAAGCGCGCACCGAGAAGGTACAGAAGACGAACGACCGCTACCGCGTGAGGTACGAACTGCGGGGTAGTCGGGAAAGGCGCGGCTCGGCGCTGAACGAGCTGGCCAAAGAGGAGGGGGTAAAGCGAATAACGGTTCACTGAGACGCTGGAAACGCGGCACTTGGCACATTCAGCGTTACCGCCTATTTAATATAGTAGGGCGACTGGCCCGAACGGCTCGATCATGACTCCCCTTTCTCCCCGCCGTTTCGTCATCGATATGTACTCCTCTCGCTACCCCTTGTGGTGCATGCCCGAGGGCCATGCGGAGAGAATCAGAGCGAGTCTCCCCTCTGACTGGGAGGTGGTTCGGGTCTTCGAGGATGTCGACGGTTCCGGGGACGGCGTTCCCAGAGCGACCTCATCGCTGCTCGCCTCGTGGCAAGACGCCGAGGTGTACTGTGGGTTCGGCATCCCGCGAGAGCTGTTCGCGGCCAGCGACAAGCTGCGCTGGGTCCATTCGGGCGCGGCGGGCGTCGGAGGATCACTCTTTCCGGAGATGCTGGAGAGCGATGTCATCTTCACCAATTCGGCCGGCATCCATGGCGTGCCGGTGGCAGAGCACGCGGTGGCGATGATGTTCTACTTGGCCCGCGGGCTCGATCAAGTAGAGGCGAGCCGGCGCGCCGGACGCCTCTGGGATCGGGACCGTATCGCCTGTACGCCGAGCCCGGTCGCGGAGCTGTATGGGTCGCTGGTCGGAGTCGTCGGGTTCGGCGGGATCGGGCGGCAGGTCGGGCGACAGGCGAAGGGTCTCGGGATGCGGGTGTGGGCGGTGGACCGCTACCCCGTCGCCGAGATGGAGGAGTTTGCCGGCCGCGTCTTCGGACACGATGGTCTGGACCAGGTTCTGGCGGCCGCCGGTTACATAGTGCTGACGGTCCCGCACACCTCCCAGACGTCGGGTCTGATCGGAGCCGCCGAGTTGGCTCGGATGAAGGACGACGCGGTGTTGATCAACGTGGCCCGCGGTACGATCGTGGATGATGAGGCTTTGATCGAGGCGTTGCGGGCGCGCTCGATCCGGGGCGCCGGCCTCGATGTTTATCCCGATGAGCCGCTGCCTTCGTCCAGCCCGCTGTGGGAGCTGGACAACGTGTGCCTGACGCCCCACATCGGTGGTGTCAGTCCGCGATTCTGGGAGCGGGAGACGGAGCTGATTAGCAAAAACGCTCGGCGTTACCTGGACGGGGAGCCGATGCTGAACGTGGTGGACAAGCAGGCAGGGTACTAGGAGCGGGTTATGGAGAAGATCCTGAGGACGGCGATTGAGCGTGGAGCGAGCGACCTGCACATCAAGGCGGGCGACGTATTCCGAGCCCGGATCTACGGCGAGCTGGTTCCGATCACCAAGCAGCTGCTGACGCCGGCGCAGACACGTGAGATCGCGATGCGGTTGATCCCGAACGAGCGGGACCGGAACAACGTGGACCGGATCAGCGACTACGACTGCGCCTGGGGTGTGCCGGGCCTGGGCCGGTTCCGGGTGAATATCCTGCGGCAGCGTGGCAGCTTCATGATCGTGCTGCGAATTATCCCGGTCGAGATTCCGCAATTCGAGCAACTCGGCCTGCCGAAGGTGCTGCCGGAGATTTCGTCGCTGCCGCGCGGCCTGGTCCTGGTCACGGGCGTAACGGGATCGGGGAAGACGACGACGCAGGCGGCGATGCTCCACTACATCAACCAGAACTTCCGCCGCCACATCATCACGTTGGAGAACCCGATCGAGTACCTGCACCGGGACATCAACTGCTCGATCACGCAGCGCGAGGTGGGCGCAGACACGAGCTCGTTCCAGACGGGCTTGCGCGCGGCTCTGCGTGAGGACCCGGACGTGATCCTGATCGGTGAAATGCGCGACACCGAGACCATCGATACCGCGATCAAGGCGACGGAGACGGGCCACCTGGTGGTATCGACGCTGCACACCCCCGACGCGGTAACGACCATAACGCGAACGATCTCCGTCTTCCCGCCGGAAGAGCAGGAGCAGCTGCGCGTACGGCTGGCCGAGTCGCTGGAGGCGGTTATCTGTCAGAGGTTGCTGCCGAAGGCGGGTGGGGGCGGTCGGGTCCTGGCCTGCGAGGTGATGAAGGTGACGGCGGCAATTCGGGACTGCATCCTCGAGCCGCAGAAGATCGACGAGATGCGGAAGCTGATCGAGGACGGAAAGCAGCAGTACGGGATGCAGACGTTCGATCAGCATCTCATGGATCTGGTTCGGGACGGGGATGTCGAGTACGAGATTGCGAAGTACGCGGCAACGAACCCGCAGGACTTCGAGCTCAAGTTGAAGACGCTGGGCGAGGAGAAACTGATACAGGAGTTAGCGTGAAGCTTGAAGGCGTAATAGTCCCGGTCACTACACCGTTCGACGGCACGACGGGCGAAGTCGCGCCCGTCTCGTTCCGTGACAACCTGCGAGCCTGGCTGGGCCATGGAGTACACGGCTTCGTCGTCGCGGGGTCGACCGGCGAGGCTCCGCTGCTCGATGAGGCGGAGATCGTCCAGATGGTCGAGTGGGCCCGCGACATCGTGCCGCCGGAGCGCCTGTTGATCGCCGGGACCGGTGCGGAATCGACGCGGGCCACGATCCGCGCCGCCCGCGCGGTGGCCGAGGTCGGTGCCGACGCCGTCCTCGTCCGCTCGCCGGCTTACTACCGTGGGCGGATGGACGCGGAAACGGTTCGGCTCCACTACGAGGCGGTGGCAGACGCCATTCCGATCCCGCTGATTCTGTACAACGTTCCGCAGTTCGTCCCGGTAGACATCACGCCGGGGCTACTGGCGGAGTTGGGTGCCCATCCCAACGTCGTTGGGATCAAGGACTCCACGGGCGACCTGAAGATATTGGGTGGTTTGCTCGACTCCGCTCCGCCGGATTGCCACGTGCTGGTCGGCGCCGGCTCGAAGCTGTACGCCGCGCTCGAGATGGGCGCTGCCGGCGGCATCGTCGCCGTCGGCTGTATCGCGCCGCGGCTGTCTGCCGACGTCTACGAGCTGTTCCGTGCCGGTGACTTCGGCCGGGCGGGCGGCGCCCAGGGGAAGATCACCTCGGCCCACACGAAGATCGTGCGCGACCTGGGCGTGCCGGGCGTGAAGTACGCGCTCGATCTGTTGGGCTATGCCGGGGGCGATCCCAGGCTTCCCCTGCGCCCGCTGAACGAGCGCGGCCGCCGCGAGGCCAAAGCCGAGCTGGACAGCGCCGGGCTACTGTAGGGAGGGGGAGGCGAGACCGAGATGACGGGACTTGTGAGCCTGCTGCTCCTCGCCCTCGTATTCCTGGTCGGGTTGATCCTGATCCCGATCGGTCTGCCGGGGCTGTGGCTGATGGTTCTGGCGCTGGTGATCTATGCGATCGTCACCGGCTTCCAGGTCGTCGGCTGGGGGACGATCGTCCTGGTTGTCGTACTGGCGGGGCTGGCCGAAGCGGCGGAGGCGTGGCTCGGCTTCCGGGTCGCGAGGCGGTTCGGCGGCTCGAACCGCTCGGCATGGGGTGCCGTGGCCGGCGGCCTGATCGGCGCGGTGCTGGGCACGCCGGTACCGGTCATCGGAAACGTCGTCGGCGCCTTTGTTGGCGCGTTCATCGGTGCCGTGCTGATGGAGCTGTCGGCGGGGAAGCAGTTCCGCGACACCCTCGGCGCCGGGTGGGGCGCGATCCTCGGTCGCGCGGCGGGCGCGGCGGTCAAGATCACGGTCGGTCTAGTCATCGCGATTGTCGGGATCTTTGCCGCTATAGCCTAGGGTGTTTTCCGGCTGGAAGCGGGCCGTCTCGCTCCGGCCTCCGCCGCGCTTACGCCTGCGGCGTAACCGCAGCGTCGCTAAAACCAGCTACGCTCCGACGACCCGCTCCCAGCCTGACTCAGGCCTGCCGACACAACAGCCGGCTTGCCAAATCCAAGGCACATTCGACAACCCACTCCCGACCTCCAGCAGGCCCGCCGCCGCGGCCACCGGCTCCGACCCCTTCGACCGAAGCGAGCGGTCCCTCCGGCTCCGACCCCTGCCGGGACCGGATCGAGCGGTCACCCTGGCTCCGAACCCGGCACGGACGACGCGGCCGGACCTTCCTTGACACCCGATATCGCGCCGTCTAAGTTGCCTCAAAGGATAGTCGAAACTGCGGCCCCCCAAGGGGGCCTTTTTCATTTTGAGGTCATCATGCTAGAAGGCGACGTCCGTTGCCTCGTTGTTGTGGGCTCGCAGTGGGGCGACGAAGGGAAGGGAAAGCTCGTCGACGTACTGGCGCGGCATGCCGACTGGATCGCTCGCTATCAAGGCGGCGCGAACGCCGGCCACACCGTCAAAGTAGGCGACGACCAGTTCATCCTGCATCAGATACCTTCCGGAGTCCTCTACCCGGGCAAGCGCTGTGTCCTGGGCAACGGCATGGTGCTGGATCCGGTCACGTTCTTCGCGGAGATCGACGAGCTGCAAGCTCGCGGCTACGAGGTAGAGGATCGGATCCTGGTCAGTTCGCGCACCCATCTTGTGCTGTCGTACCACAAGCTGCTGGACCGCGTCGAGGAGCAGGGCCGCGGTAGCGCTGCGCTGGGCACGACGGGGCGCGGCATCGGCGGCGCGTACGAGGACAAGGTGGCGCGCGCGGGCCTGCGTGTGGCCGATCTCATCGAGCCGGAGCGCCTGCGCGAGCGGCTGCAAGTCTCCGTAGAGCGGGCCGAGTGCAAGCTGCGGGCGTTGGGCTCCGACGAGCGGATCGATGTGGATGCGCTTTTCGATGAACTATCGCTTTATGCCCCGCGCCTCCAGGCGATGACGTGCGATGTGGGCACGGTGCTCCACGCGGCGCTCAGGCGCGGCGAGCGCGTGCTGCTGGAGGGCGCCCAGGGTTCGATGCTCGATGTCGATCATGGGACCTACCCGTTCGTGACGTCGTCGAACACGACGTCGGGGATGGCAGCCACGGGCGTCGGCCTGGGCCCGACGGCGATCGACGCCGTGCTGGGCGTCGTGAAAGCCTACACGACGCGCGTGGGCAACGGGCCGCTGCCGACGGAGCTGCCGGAGGAAGAGGCGGCGCGCCTGCGCGAGTTGGGTGCCGAGTACGGCGCCACCACCGGCCGTCCGCGCCGCACCGGCTGGTTCGACGCTCCGGTGGTACGCTACGCCGCGCGCCTCAACGGGCTCACGGGGCTGGCGGTCAGCAAGCTGGACGTGCTGGATCAACTCGAGGAGGTCAAGCTGGCGGTGAAGTACCGCCTGAACGGCGAGCCGATGGAGGAGATTCCGGCCGACCTGACGCAGCTGAGCGAGGTACAGCCCGAGTACGAGACCATGCCCGGCTGGCAGTCGTCTTGCGCGGAGGCCCGGCGGCTAGAGGACCTTCCCCCGGGCGCGCGGGCCTACCTGAACCGGATCGAGGAGCTGACGGGGCTTCCCATCCGCTACGTGTCGGTCGGCACGCGCCGGGAGCAGATTATCGAGGTCCCCGGCTGAGCGGCTGGCCGCTCGGGGCTTGATGACGCCCGAAAGTTCGCCTAAGTTAGGCGGCCTTTTAGATAGAGCAGAGGAGCAGTATGGCAACCAGGATCAGACTGAGTAAGGTCGGCCGGAAGAAGCAGCCTTCCTTCCGGATCGTTGTGGCCGGCGGCATGCACGCGCGCGGCGGCCGGACCACCGAGACCATCGGCAAATACAACCCGCGGACGAATCCGTCCTATATCGAGGTCGACGAGCGGCGCGCCATCCACTGGCTGCGCGAGGGCGCCGAGATGAGCGAGTCGGTCAGCTCGCTGTTCAGGAAAGCCGGCATCCTGAAGAAGTACGCCGAGGGTGAAGACGGCGAAGGCGTCGTGGTCATCGGAGATCCGCAGGGCAAGACGAGGTTGGCCGAGCGACCGGGCGGCAAGAAGCCGGAGGCGGCCAAGGCCGAGGAGCCCGAGCCGGCTAAGACAGAGGCCGAGGCCCCGGAGGCTAAGGCGCCAGAGGCGAAGGCCGCAGAGCCAGAGGCGGCTGTCCCCGAGGCAGCGCCCGAGGCCGAGGCAGCGGAGCCCCAGGCGGAAGCCGCCGAAGAGGAACAGGACGCCGAAAAGTAGGCGAAGAAAGGACGCGTTCCCGGGGCGAGTTCCTGATCGTCGGCGAGATCAGGAAGGCTCACGGGATAAAGGGAGAATGCTACGTGATGCCCGCGACAGTCGATGTCGCGGGCGTCTACGCTCAGGGGCGGGTACTCCGGTTGGGCGACTCGGAGGGTCGCGCCCAGGAAGACGAAGCGGTCCTGACCGTGTCGCTCGCCCGGGAGTTCAAAGGCGGCCTGATCGTTCGATTCGCGGGGGTGCCGGACCGCAACGCGGCCGAGTTGCTTCGAGGCCTGACCCTGCTGGTCCCCGCGCACGAGGTGCGGCCGCTGGAGGAGGGCGAGTTCTTCCTCCACGACCTGGTCGGGCTGCAAGTGGAGACCGCGGAGGGCCAGGTCATTGGCCGGGTCGGGGAGGTCTACGAAGCGGGCGCCGGACACTTCTTGAGTGTCGTCGGCGGCGAGCGCGAGCGGCTGATCCCCTTCTCGGGCCGTCTCGTGCGAGAGGTCGACGTCGAGGCCGGCCGGATCGTGATCGAGGCGATCCCAGGGTTGCTCGAGATCTGAAGCGATGCGGATCAATATCATAACGATCTTCCCCGACTTCTTCCGCGAGGCGCTGGCGCTCGGGATACCCGGCCGCGCCGCGCGAGCGGGGCTGGTGACGTACAAGGCGGTCGACCTGCGCGACTTCACGCACGACAAGCATCGGACCGTCGACGACGAGCCCTACGGGGGCGGCGCCGGGATGGTGATGAAGCCGGAGCCCTTCTTCGAGGCTGCGGACACGTTGAAGCCCGAGGGGCCCATCGTTCTGCTCGATGCGCGTGGTCGGGTCTTCCGCCACGAGGACGCCGTGCGGCTTTCGACCCAGCCGGAGATGACGCTGCTGTGCGGCCACTATAAAGATGTCGATTGGCGGGTGGCCGAAGGCCTCGCCACGGACGTGTTCTCGCTGGGCGATTTCGTGCTCTCGGGCGGCGAGCCGGCGGCGCTCTGCCTGGTGGACTCGGTCGTGAGGCTGCTGCCGGGGTCGCTCGGCGACCACGAGTCCGCGTCGTCGGACTCGTTCTACGATGCGGCGTTGCTGGCGCCGCCCGGCTACACCCGACCGCCCGAGTACCGGGGGATGGCGGTCCCGGAGGTGCTGCGCTCCGGTGACCATGCGGCCATCGCCGAGTGGCGCCGCCGGGCGTCGGAGCGCCTGACGCGCCAGCAGCGGCCGGACCTCTGGGAGGCGGAAGAGCCTGAATAACGGCTACGGGCCTTGGAGAAACGGGCGACCCCGATTATCTTGGGGGCCTGCAATAAATCGAGAATCGCCGGTTCAGGAGTCGATGTTGAAATGGACGTCTTACACGAGATCGAAAAAGAGCAGCTGAGAAGCGACATCCCCGACGTCGACCCCGGCGATACGGTGCGCGTGATGGTCCGCGTTGTGGAGGGCGAGAAGGAACGCCTGCAGCCCTTCGAGGGCGTCTGCATCGCCCGCAAAGGCGGTGGGCTGCGCGAGACGTTCACGGTGCGGAAAGTCTCGGGTGGCGTCGGTGTGGAGCGGATCTTCCCGCTGCACTCGCCGTCCATCGCGGAGCTGAAGGTCCTGCGCAAGGGCAAGGTCAGGCGCGCGAAGCTCTACTACCTGCGTGCCTTGCGAGGCAAGAAAGCCCGGATCAAGGAGAAGCGCACCTAGCCGCGACCCAGTCATGGGCCGGCGCGCGATCCCCCTCACTATGGAGCGCCGATACTGGCGCGCGGGTTTCAAGCACATCGCAGGAATCGACGAGGTCGGGTGCGGCTCTCTGGCCGGACCCGTCGTGGCGGCTGCCGTCGTCTTGCGCGTGGAGGGTGGGGTCAAGGGAGCCGTCGATTCGAAGCTGCTCAGTGCGTCTCAGCGTACCGAGATCGCCGAGCGGGTCCGCCAGCGGGCGCTGGCGCTGGGGATCGGCGCCGCCTCGGCCCGCGAGATCGAGCAGCTCAACGTTCGCCGCGCCACGGCCCTGGCGATGGAGCGCGCGCTGAAGCGTCTTCCTTTCATCCCCGATTGCGTTCTGATCGATGGACGCCCGCAGCCCTCGCTAGGGGACCACCTGGCGATCGTGAAGGGAGACCGGAAATGCCAGTCGATCGCCTGCGCGGCGATCGTGGCCAAGGTTGTGCGCGACGATTTGATGGCCCGGCTGGACCGCATCTATCCCGAGTACGGCTGGGACCACAACGTCGGCTACGGGACGCCCGACCACAGGGCGGCGATCGATCGGCTGGGCGCAACACCGCACCATCGCCGCACGTTTCTGAACAAACAGTACGAGCTGGACCTGGTTCTGGACGCCAGCCCCTAGTGCCCGCCTCCGCCCTCAGCGCGTCGCGGGCCCGTCGATGGATAGGCCGAGATTTGCCGTGCGCGCATCGCCGCCCGAGGCGAGTCCGGCGCCGGCTGTGGCCACCGCCTTCCTGTGGCCCAGCGCCGCGGCGAGCCAGAACCCCTTGAAGTCGCCCTCACCGTCCCACTCCGCCAGAGCCTGAATCGCCAGGTTCTCCAGTAG